>JADFJY010000006.1 GCA_022565935.1 Nitrososphaerota archaeon | reverse complement strand
CAACAATATCTTTTACTTGTTCATCTACGCTTTTTTGAGGATCTACTGAAACTCGAGCATCTTTCATAGCTTGCTCAATTCTCAATGGAGGATGAGGTAAGTGAGTTTTAGGATCTACATAGGTCTTGGCAATATATTCTACAACACGTTTTTTCTTTTCATCAATCATTTTTCGTCTTTGGTCAGTTGTAAGATTCAGATCACCTTTTTGAAGAATTATCTGAGCAATTTCAGTCAAGTCTTCAGTTTTGAAAGCCTTTAACAATTTTTCATTTGTAGGTTTTGTCCCTTTTCCTGAATCAGTGTAAATATCTTCTGAAACTAAAACTGCAGAAATATCCTTTTTTTTACCCAGTTTGTAATCCAGTGCAGGATCAGGTTTTACTAAAATCTCAAATTTTTCGCCTTCATAGGAATATCTTGCTACTGTAACATCAACCATTTCTAAAATTTGTATGGTAATTTGGTATTTATCTATACGTCTTTGTAGTTAATGATGACAGTAACCCTGTCTTGAAGTAACTACAAATCAAAATCCAAAGACATGCAGGTCCAGACTAATAGAATATAGTTTAGAATCTAATTTGTCCTTTGACAAGTTATTTTTTAAGACTAATACGTAATGTTTCATTCAAAACACGAGAGAAGCTTACTGATTTTGTAGAATTTTTGATTAGTTTTGCTTGTTTTTGTCTTAATGACCTTACTACATCATCATCCATTACTACTGTGATTCTCTGAGACATTCCTTTCATACAATATTACCATATTATTTTATTTAAAGATCATTTCTTTTAATTGATACATCTGTTTGATTTTTATCAAAAATTTTGAAAATATTGGAAATGTAGACCCAAACAAACGTTGGGCACGGGTAGGATCTACACTTCTTAATTAATTACAGTAACAAACACCATAACTTTGTGTGGGTAAAAAAAAATACATCAAATGATTATTACAGATTTCATTTTATCTTAATTTAATTACATATCCTAAAATCCATTCATAAAAAAGTGCCTGCATACTCTTTTAAAATAAACCCAAAATTTGGATTACAAATAACATTAAATCGTATTCATAAAATCATTCTAAACTTCAAATAACTATACGTAAAACTAGCTAGATTCTTATGTGGACTTTGAAGATTTTCTTCAAGATTTGTCATCCTTAGAAGTAATTTACAAAGATAGTAAAAAAATATCTGTAAAGCTGAAAGGGGTTCCATTACAATATGCGAATGCGCTTAGACGTATCTGTCTTAATGGCGTTCCAATCTTTGCAATTGATACTGTAGATATTATAGAAAATTCGTCCGTGCTGCCAGATGAAGGGTTAGCACACAGATTAGGACTAATTCCAATAAAAACTGACTTGGCTAGATTTAATGAACCGTCTAAATGTGAATGTCAAAGTGAAACTGGTTGTTCTAACTGTAGGGTTATGTTAGTTATAGATTCAGGTGACTCTGATGTGACTAGAACTGTTCTTTCAAATGAATTATCATCTGAAGATGATTCAGTAAAACCAACTTCTGATAAAATATCAATTGTTCAACTTACCCAAGGCCAAAGAATCAAAATAGAATGTTATGCAAGATTGGGACGCGGTACAGAGCATGCCAAATGGAACTCTGCAAATATTTCAACCCTTACTGATACAGACAAAAAAGATGAGAGTGTTCTCACTGTAGAATCAACTGGTGCTCTTAGTCCAGAACAAATTCTTCTTGCAGGGGTTGACGAGGTTAGTAAAAAATTAGTTGAATTCAAAGATATGATTGATCAAATCAAAGAATAAACAAGCATACACATTATATTTGGGGTTTAAGCGGTTTTATTATCATGACTAATCAAGTAGTAATTCGCATGGCAAGAGAACTAAAAAAGGCATCAAACAAAAATAATGCTCCAATTTGGGCTAAATTAGCAGAATATGCATTAAAGCCATCGATTGCACGAAGAGACATCAACTTGAATAGAATTTCTCAATTAACAAAAGAAAATGATACAATAGTCTTTCCAGGAAAAGTTCTTGGAACAGGTAACGTTCTTCATAAAATTACACTATGTTCATTTTCAATTTCAAATTCTGCTGCAACTAAAATTATTGAAAATGGTGGAAAACTTATCAGTTTTTCAGATTTGATTGAGCAAAATCCTACTGGGAAAGGAGTGATTCTACTTGGCTAGTCAAGAAACAGTTGTCAGAACAGATAGACCAATAGTTGTTGATGCAACAAATCATATCGCTGGAAGATTATCATCAAATGTAGCAAAATTACTAATCAGGGGAAATAGAGTTTCAGTTATAAATTGTGAGAAAATTATGATGAGTGGAACTAAAAGTAATCATATCAAAGAATATAGAGAATTTTTAGAAATTAACAGTGTTATTAATCCAAAACACGGCCCAGTTCATTACAGAAGACCAGATACAATTATTGCAAAAATGATTCGTGGAATGCTACCATATGACAGAAAACCATCAGGTAAAGAATCACACCAAAGACTTAGAACATATATTGGTTCTCCAAAAGAATTAAAATCACTTGAAAAAATTCAATTTGAAAAAGCAAAAATTAAAAAATCTCCATCAAACTATACTACAGTCGGGGAATTATGCAGAGTAATAGGGTGGACTGAATGACAACTCCAAAAACTGAAATTTATTTTGCAACGAGAAAAACAGCTAGTGCACATGTTTACATTACAAAAGGAAAAGGTAAAGTTAGAATTAACAACGTTCCAATTGATATGATCCCACAAGAAACTGCGCGTGAAATAATGTTAGTACCATTAGAAATCACAGGTGATTTAAGAGATAAAATAGATATTTCTGTTAGAGTCAGTGGAGGAGGTTTCATGGGACAAGCAAGTGCTGTTGCAACTGGAATCTCAAGAGCACTTACAGGATGGACAAAATCCAAAAAAGAACCAAAGGACCATCCATTCCCAAAATCTACAAGAGATGACCTTAGAAAAAGAATCATAGATTACGATAAATTTCTAGTAAGTGGAGATGCCAGAAGAAAAGAACCAAAGAAATTTGGCGGACCTGGTGCCAGAAGAAGAAAACAGAAATCATACCGTTAGACTGTGAAGGCTATAATTTTAGCAGGTGGTAAAGGAACTAGAGGTAAACCATACACTGAATATTTTCCAAAAGCAATGACTCCCATTAATGGAAAGCCATTGATTGATTATATTGTAAAATATCTAAAATCATTTAGTTTTGTAAAAGAGATCATTATTGTTTCAGATTTTAATGGATTGGGAGGACAAATCAAAAACTATTACGGAAATCAAAAAAATATTACTTTTGTTCAAGATTCACAAAGCGGTACAGGAGGAGATCTGTTACATATTGAAAAGAAACTCAAAGGTGAATCAGAATTTTTGTTATGGTTTGTAGATAATTTATGTGCAATAGATCTAAAAAAGATGAAAGAGCTTTTCAGAGAGAAAAATAGTTCTGCATGCATTGCAACTAGAACAAAACGAAGAGAAGAAACTGGTTTTGCTATTGTAGAGAATGAAATAATAAAAGAATTCAAAGAAAAGCCAGTTATGAAATTACAGTTATCAGAATGTTTGGGAATCTATATGCTTGGAAAAGATATCATTAAACGAATCAAGGCAAAACAAAAACAAAAAAAGATTAATCTATCATATGATATTTTTCAACAACTATCAAAAGAAGGAAAAATTAGTGCTTATGACATTGGAAACAAAGAATGGATTGACGTAGAATCACCAATGGTTTTAGAAAGAAATGAAAAAATGGTAAAGAAGATTATAAAACAGATGGGACTTTAGAATTTCGTTCAAATTCAGATATTTTGTCTTCAAATTGTAAAGTTTGTGCAATATCATCCAAACCATCTAAGAGAATTTTTTTCTTGTAAGAATCTATTTCAAAAGTTATCTCTTCAGATGAGGTTTTGATGATTTGTCTTTCTAGATCAACTTCAATTGGATCTAGTTCTTGTTGTAGTTTTTCAACTGTTTTTGGATTTAATGAGATTGGTAAAAGTCCATTTTTGAAGCAGTTACTAAAGAAAATATCTGCAAAAGAAGGTGCAATAATTACAGAAAAACCATAGTCTTGAAGTGCCCAAACTGCATGCTCTCTGCTAGAACCACACCCAAAATTGTCTCCAGTTACCATAATTTCAGAATTATCATATTTTGAATCATTTAAGATAAAATCAGATTTTAAATTCTCGTTTTCATCATATCGCCAATTATAGAATAAAAATTTTCCAAATCCAGACTTGTGAATTAATTTTAAAAATTGTTTTGGAACAATTTGATCAGTATCTACATTTATCTTATCAAGTGGAGTGATAATGCTCTTTATTTTTTTGAAAGATTTCATTTTAACTCAAATCCATCTCTCTGACATCTACAAAGTGTCCTTCAATTGCAGCAGCTGCTGCCATTACAGGACTTACTAAATGAGTTCGTCCGCCAGTTCCTTGTCTACCTTCAAAATTCCTGTTTGATGTACTGGCACATCTTTCACCAGGAGACAAGATATCAGGATTCATTCCAAGACACATACTACATCCAGCTTCTCTCCATTCAAAATTAGCATTAATGAAAATTTTATCAAGACCTATATCTTCAGCTTGTTTTTTTACCATCTGAGAACCTGGAACAACCATGGCTCTAACGTTAGTTGAAATTTTTTGTCCTTTGACTACTTTAGATGCTTCAATAAGATCTTCTAATCTTGCATTTGTACATGAGCCGATAAATACTCTATCAATTTTGATGTCAGTGATTGGAATTCCGGGTTTAAGATCCATATAATCAAGGGCTTTTTCAGCACCTTTCTTTTGATTAGCATCACCTTTAGAAAATTCTTCAGGAGATGGAATTGATTCTGTTACATCACAAGTCATACCAGGATTTGTACCCCAACTAACTTGAGGTGCAATGTCATCGATATTCAAAGTGAATTGTTTTTCAAATTTTGCATCATTATCTGTTTTTAGTTGTTCTTTCCAATTATCAACAAGTGATTCATAGTTTTTTGGGGTATATTCTCTATTTCTAAGATAATCAAAAGTCTTCTCATCAGGTGTAATTAAACCTGCACGTGCTCCAGCTTCAATTGACATATTACAAATGGTCATTCTCTGCTCCATAGAAAGATCAGTTATACCTTGACCACAATATTCAATTACAGTGCCTGCACCTCCACTAGTTCCAATATTTTTGATAATTGAAAGGACTATATCCTTAGCAGTAACTGCATGAGGATTTTTTCTTTTTCCGTCAACTCTAATTTCAAATGGTTTTGGTTTTTCTAACCACAAAGTTTGAGATGTTAAAACATGTTCAACTTCACTAGTTCCAATTCCAAAAGCTAGTGTTCCAAAAGCCCCATGAGTTGATGTATGACTATCACCACAAACAATTGTAGTTCCAGGTAAAGTAATTCCCAATTGGGGGCCAATTACATGAACAATTCCTTGATTAGGACTGTTAATATCAAATAACTTAATTCCAAAATCTTTACAGTTTTTTTCCAAAGTTTGAATTTGTACTGCTGAAGTTTGATCTAATATTGGAAGAGACCGGTTATTTGTTGGAACATTATGATCCATTGTAGCAATAGTTAGATCAGGTCTTCGAACTTTTCTTTTATTCATACGTAATCCATCAAAGGCTTGAGGGGAAGTTACTTCATGTATAAGATGTCTATCAATATAGATTAGAGAAGGTCCATTTTGTTTTTCAACAACAATATGAGACTCCCATATTTTTTCAAAAAGAGTTTTTCCCATTTCAATCCTTGTCTGGTTTATACTTGAAAAGACCACCTGCAGAAATAATTTTTCCAATAATTTCAGAAAATGGTTTCATTTTGTATGTTTGATTTTTAGTAATGTTTTTAATTTCATTGGTAGATATGTCAATATCAATTTCATCACCTTCTGAAATACCACCATATGCATCTTCATCAATTTCAATGGGTAGCAAAAATGCGCCATCAACTGCATTTCGATAAAAAATTCTTGCAAAAGATAATGCAAGAACAGCCTTTATACCAGAATGAGACAAAGCAATTGGTGCATGTTCACGAGATGAACCACATCCAAAATTTCTGCCAGACAATATGAAATCACCTTCTTTTACCTTAGAATGAAAATCAGGATCTAATCCCTCCATAGCATGGGTGGCAAGTTCAGCATAATCATGTACTTTCAAATATTGACCAGGAATAATTACGTCAGTATCTATATTGTCTTGTGCGTATTTTATGATATTTCCTTTCATTTCAAATCCCTCGGATCTGTAATTTTTCCAGTAACTGCTGAGGCTGCAGCTACTAAAGGTGATGAAAGATACGTTTGTGATTCAATATGACCCATCCTTCCTGGGAAATTTCGATTTGTAGTACTGATACAAATTTCATCTTTTGCCAAGACACCCATGTGAGCACCACAACATGCTCCACAAGTTGGAGGTCCAATAGTTGCACCCGCATCTAAGAAAATTTTCAATAATCCATTTTCCATAGCACGTTGATAAATTGAAATTGCTGCAGGTAAAATTTCAGTTCTAATCTTTACTTTTCTTCCTTTAAGAATTCTTGCAACAGCCTCCAAATCTTCGTATTTTGCACCAGTACAAGATCCAATGTATGATTTATCTAATTCAACAGATGGAGCTTCTCTTACAACTGAAATATTTGCAGGAGAAAATGGTTTTGCAACAACAGGTTCTACCTCTGAACTTTCATATTCAAATATTTTGGCATATTCTGCATCATCATCACCATGGACCAAAGGAACATTTGTAGCGCCCCTACTAGATAGATAATCAATCACTTTTTGATCTGGTTCCACAATTCCATTCTTTGCACCTGCTTCAGTGGTCATATTACATAATGTTAGTCTACTTTGTACAGACATTTCATCAACTCCAGTTCCACCAAACTGCATGGTTCTATATGCACCACCATCAGTTCCTATATCTCCAATTATTTTTAGAATTAAATCTTTGGCCATAACATGATCTGGTAATTTTCCATTTATCTTAAAGTAGTAAGTTTCTGGAACCTTAAACCAAATATTTCCATTCAATAATACATAAGCAACATCAGTATGTCCTA
The DNA here is from genome assembly GCA_022565935.1 of Nitrososphaerota archaeon. Lineage (GTDB taxonomy): Archaea > Thermoproteota > Nitrososphaeria > Nitrososphaerales > Nitrosopumilaceae > Nitrosopumilus. The sequence goes on along the minus strand of JADFJY010000006.1, from coordinate 15,599 downwards.
ATCCACAAGCAAATGCACCTAAAGCACCAGTTGTGTTAGTATGAGAATCCCCACCAACATAAACTTCACCGGGCATTACTAATGCTTCTTCATGAGATAGAGTGTGACAAATACCATATTGACCCATACCATATTTGAAGTGCTTTTCAATTCCATATTTTTTTGTAAAGTTTGATAATTTTACAATATTTTCTGCTGAAACTTTATCTGCTGAAGGAACAAAATGATCTTCTGCTACCCAAACTTTGGATGGATCCCATAATTTATCAACTGAAATTCCTTGATTCTTTAATTTGTCAAAGACTTTGATGACACCTGGTCCCGAGACATCATGAAGCATTACCTTATCAACATCAGCAAAAATTACATCATCAGGTGAGACGGATGATTTTCCAGATGCACGTGCAAGAATCTTCTCAACAATATTCATAAACAAAAAAGCTTGTTCTACAGATTAAAAGCTTTTCAGAACAATAAAAAAGAAAAGAGTGGTCAGAATATTGTGCAACTAACAGTTTTACCACTTTTAGCTGAGAGGATGAAAGGAGAATTTGATGTTTTTGAGACATTATTAGAAACATTAGAAAAAAATAATACAAAATTGCAAGATGGAGATGTTTTAGTAATTTCAACAAAATACATCTCAAATTCACAAGGAAGAATTATTGAACTTGAAAAAATCAGAGCCTCAGATAAAGGGATAGAAATTTCAAAAAAATTTCAATTAAAACCTGAAATTGCTGAGATCATTATCAGAGAATCAGATAAAATTTTTGGCGGTATTGGGGGATTTGTAATTACATCATCAGATAACATAATGGCACCAAATGCGGGAATTGATAAATCTAATGTAAAAAAAGGTAGTGTGATTTTATATCCAACAAATCCATATCTTATTGCAGAACAGATTCGTAGAAAAATTTTCTTAAAATTATCCATTCATGTAGGAATAATTCTAGTAGATAGTAGATTAATGCCAGCAAGAATTGGAACATCAGGAGTTGCAGTAGCATGTGCTGGAATTGAGCCAGTTTTAGATATGAGAGCAAAAAAAGATCTTGACGGTAATCCATTAAAAGTAACATTTCAAGCAGTAGTTGATAATCTAGCAACAATTGCAAATCATAAGATGGGTGAAGGTGCAGAGTCAAAACCATTTGCCATAGTTAGGAATTCAGATGCAAAACTTACTGATAGAAAAATCAATTCTTCAGAAATGGCAATATCACCAGATCAATGTGTGTACGTACGAGGATTATCAAATTCTGGAAAGAATTAGAATAGTTAATTCGACTTTAAATAGAGTATTTTACTGGAACAGAATAATGGAATATATTACTACATATCCTAAAACAATTTCATTTCTTGATGGATTAAAACACAAGATGGATGTAGATAGTAAAAATGGAATTGAGCAACTTCACATTGTTGTCAAGAAGAGTTTTGAAGAATTGATGAAAATTTTTGCAGAAGAAGGATTTACCAAAGTAAAATTTGAGCACAAGCAACCAGAACAAATTGGAAGTGGAATTAATCTAAAATTAAAAAAACCGTGGGAGATGCACATTAGAATGATCGACCTCAAAAAGGGATTTATTGGAATTCATGCTGAAGTAGAGGTATCAAGAGACTATCTTCAACACCTTTTCTCTCAAAGAACTCCAGTTGTTTATGAAGTAGAAGAGATTCTAAAAAAATATCAAGTAGAGTATAGCATTTGGCATGACAAAATCAAGAAAAATGTTCATTTAATTATAGATAATTACAAAGTTAAACTTGCATCACCAAGTATACCTGTAATTGCATGGAAACCAATGATATTTGTAATTGTAACAATTGTTGCTATGTATGGTTGGAAATTTTTCGATACAATCTGGTAGTTTAAACTCCAAGAGTTTCAGCTTTGGTTAATTCTAAAAATACCTTATCTCCAACTGAAAGACTCATGTCTTTGTATTCATGCATTTCAAGTTTTAATTGAGTACTTCCTTGCATTCCCAAACCACCTCCCATTCCTCCAGAAATCATCTTGTTTAGATCTTTCATCATATCATTCATGTTTGTAAATCCCATAACCTTAGGACTGCCAAAAGCAGGTTGTGTGTTTTGAGTGCCTTCTTTAAGATCTTTAATTGATGATAATGAGACTATAACATATGGTGCCCCATCAGGTGATGCATCAATGCTTTTTACCACAAATTCTTTCTTCATATCTGAAAGTACTTTCTCTCTACATATAATTTTAATTTTCAGGTAAATTTAACCCAATATCACCAAATTTGAAGATTTAATTACAATTTTTAAGATTTTAAATTATTGCCAGAAAGTTTGAAAACCACATTACAGTATTATGGAATTTCACCATGGGAAATTGAAGTCTTATATGAATTTCTAAATTCTCATTTTACAGTTATTCAAGATGAAATTGAACCAAATGATGAGAATTTTGTGAGTTTTTTAAACATGGAAATTCCCCTTCAATTTAATGATGCATTTTTCCAATGGTTTACTTTTAGACGCTGGGAAAAAGTCAAAGCAATTTTCAAAGAGATGAAGCGGAGAAGAGGTAGTGGTAACGCTTTAAAAATTAAAATCAACTTTTCTGGAAACCCAAGAATTATTTTCATTATTGATACTACAGATAGGCAGTTGTTCAATAACGCAGTGGATAAAATTGATTTTGTTTTAGAATTATTACCATATCAACTAGATCCTAAAAAAATACCAGTAGGAATTTCAGAAATTATTTACAAGTTTGATTCAAAATCAATTAGATGGCGTCCAAACATAATATCATCTGAAAATAAGAAATATACTTTCATGGAAGATTCTTGGAAAATAATTAAATGAGATCTTTCTGTAAAGGCTCTAATAATTTATGGAGTTCTTTGTATTTTGATTCAATAAATTCTAAAGCATTGTCTAATTTCTTAGATTTTCCATACTTGTAACGAATTAATTCACGATGATGCCAGAATTTTTTTCCTTCATCAACTGAGAGAGTTGTAAAATAATCTGTCCCTATCAAATTGTCAGGGAGTTTTACGTCATGAGGAAATAACAACTCTACGATAAACCACTCGTCACCATCAGGATAATCAGAACCAGTCTCTACATCAAAAAATAGATGAAGTAAATCAGACTGCATAAGACCGTTTTCATTTATAGATGGATGTTTTACTGATGATTTTTTAAAATCTAGATTTATTAGCTGTGGTTCAAAGAAACCCTTGATAATTGATTTTCTAAATATTTTATTTGCTTCACTAATATTCAAATGCAAAGTAATATGCTACAAAACTTGCCTATAACTTGTTAGGTTCAAAACACAAGTTATACTTGAAGAGAATCTAATATTTTTGAAATATCAGTGTTAGAACGACCATTTTTGGAAATGTTTTGTTGTGCAGGAGAATTTTCCAGATAATTTGGAATTTTATCTTGTAATCTTACATGATAAGGAGAAATAGTATCATTTTTGTAAAATACTCCTATTGGTATTTTGTTCCCCCATTCAAGTGATTTAATGAGGGATTGAGATAGTTTTTCATTAATTTCTACTTCTGAATCAAAATGAACTACGGGATCAAATCCACGTTCTTCTAGTTTGTAGATTCTTGAATGTCTTTTTTGTGCTTCATCAACTAAATCGGTACCCGCGTACCAATCTCTTGTATTGATATCATTATACGTAGGACATGGTTGTAAAACATCCAAAAATGACAATCCTTTGTGTTTGACTGCCTGAATTATCAAGTCTTTAAGATGTCTAACATCATAAGAATAACCACGTGCAACAAATGTGAAACCACTTGCAACAGCCAATCCAATTGGGTTAACATTATAATTTGTGTTTGGAGAGGGCAATGATTTTGTCTGTTCTCCAAGTCTCAAGGTAGGTGATGCTTGTCCCTTTGTTAACCCATAGACACCATTATCAAAAATGATGTATGTCATGTCTACATTTCGTCTGCCAGCTGCAACAAAATGACCAGCGCCAATTCCTAATCCATCACCATCACCCCCTACTGCAATAACTGTCATCTCAGGATTTGCAATCTTTGCACCTTGTGCAAATGTCAAAACTCGTCCATGTAATGTATGAACACCATAAGTATTGATAAAATGAGAGGTCTTGCCAGAACACCCAATTCCAGAAAACATCACAGTCTTGTCTCGTTGTACACCCATCTCAGCTAATGCCATTTGGATAGCGTTAACAATTCCAAAGTCTCCACATCCAGCACACCAATCATTGTGTACGTCAGTTCTAAAATCAGCTAGTTTAAGCGCCATGCATTAGAACCTCCCGTTTGTTTGCTTTGTTCTGAATAATTTTTTTAAGAGAATCATAAATTTCAGTACTAGTCATTACTCTTCCAGTATATTTTAAGACATAATAATCAATATCGCGTGCGATATTTTGTTTGAATAGTTTCCCTAGCTGGGCAGAGTAATTTGCTTCGATATCAATTATGGTCTTGGCATCTTTTAGCAAGAAATTTACATAATCAGTTGGAAATGGATGTAATAGTTTTAATTGGATATACCCAATCGAGATTCCTTCTTTTTTGAGCATTTTTAATGCATCAATGATAGGACCCTTTGCAGACCCCCATGAGATTATAGTATAATCTTCAATGCCAAAAGATACCACTTGTTCTGAATCAGGAATCTTTTTGAGGATCAAATCTAGGCGAGACATTCTTTTGTCCATCATTTTTACACGCATGATTGGATCTTCTGATATATGACCAGTTTCATCAGATTCATCACCAGTATTCCAAAATATTCCATTATCAATTCCCAATCTAGAACGAGGGGATATTCCATCATCAGTAAACTCAAAGCGCCTATAGCCGTCACTGACTTTCTCTAAGAGTTTACCTCTATCAATTGAGATTTTTTGAGTATCAAATCGTTTACAGGTAATAACTGAACTTGCAAGGAATTTGTCCATCATGTGAATTACTGGAACTTGAAAAATATCAGCATAGTTAAAGCAGTTACCAGTATCATAGAAACTCTCCTCAATATCACCTGAGGCATAAACAATTTTTGGAAAGTCTCCATGTCCAGCAAATACCGAAAAAAGCAAATCATCTTGACCATGTCTTGTTGGAAGACCAGTTGATGGTCCACTTCGTTGATAATTAGTAATTACGATAGGTACTTCATTGATTCCAGCCCAACCCAACATTTCAGTCATTAATGCAAATCCAGGACCAGATGTACAAGTTGCAGAACGTGTTCCAGTTAATGCGCCTCCAATAGCCATTCCCATTGAACATATTTCATCTTCGGTTTGAATAACAACAGTAGAGCCAGGTCTGTCATCAATTATTTCTAAAAGTTCATTTGTTTCTAGATATACTGATTCATCAGATGCCGGAGTGATTGGATAGTAAGGTTGGAATCTACAACCACATGCCATTTTACCTAATGCAGTTCCCATATGGCCTTGAACCAAAAGAGTTCCAGGTTCTTTTTCTGTGCCAGGTAACAAATAATTAAAACTTTCAAATTTTGCAGTAGCATAATTATATGAATAATTTGCAGCTTGTTGATTAATTTCTGCAATTGCTGGTTTTTTTGAAAAAATTATATCTATTGTTTTATGTAAGAAATCAGGTGACATCTTTAGTAATCCCAAAGACAAAGATACACCAATTACATTATACATTCTAACTAATCCTTTAAGACGAGGATTTTCAGTTTCTTCAGCAAGACTGGCAAGAATAGACTTGAAAGATACGGGAAACAATAATACTCCTTTCTCTTTTGCAATCTCTAAAATTCCAGCAATTGTAAATGGTTTATTTTTTGATTCTAAATCTTTGTGTAATCTGTTTTTAAATGGATCATCAAGAGTATTGACATCATCTGTTTTTATTTTTTCTAGATCAGAGTCATAGATAATTCCACCACCAGAAATTACTTCATCAAAATGACGAAAGATTGTTTCAGCATCAAATGATACCATCAAGTTTACATCATTTACAGTTGAATGAATTTTTTGATCAGAAATTCTTAATGTAAAATAACTATGTTCACCTTTGATATTTGAATAAAATTCTCTTTTTCCAAATACTTGATAGCCCATCTCAGCACATACACGAGAAAATATGTTTGCTCCAGATTCAACCCCACTTCCTTGTGGACCGCCAATTAGCCATGTAAAATCCACTGAACTCACAACATGTCACCTTTTATTTTGAATAATAATGATTTGTTTTACCAATTTGATCAACCTCCGGTTGCTGCATCAAATAATGCACATTCACATTTGTCACGTTCTCCACAATAAGGACATACACAAACACATTTTTCTATTGAATTTGCACATTCTACACAAATAGCAAATTCTTCTTCAGGTTCAGAAGACATAGAGAATATACAAAGAAATCGTATAAATGGTTTGAGACAAATCTCAAGACTGATGAAAAAAAAAGTCTTTCTTACAAGAATTTTACATGATTTTGCATTAAAGGAATTAAAAAAAAGATATCAGATAGAAATTCATTCTGGAAAAATTCCCATCCCTCAAGCTAAACTGCGATCAAAAATTAAAGAGATAGATGGACTGATATGTTTTCCATATGACAAAATCAATAAAACAACAATTGATTTAGCTAAGAATCTAAAAGTGATTAGTACCTATAGTGTTGGTTTTGATCATATTGATACTCAATATGCCAAAAAAAAAAAAATTCGGGTTGGTTACACTCCAGAAGTATTAACTGATGCGACAGCTGATCTGACGTTCTCACTATTACTTGACATTTTAAGAAGAGTTTCAGAAGGAGACAGAATAATTCGGGATGGAAAATGGAGAGTGATCTATGGTGCACATGATTATGTAGGATTAGATATCCAAGGGAAAACAATTGGAATTTTAGGTTTAGGTAGAATTGGAGAAACACTTGCCAAAAGAGCAAAGGCATTTGATATGAAATTGACATATCACAACAGAAAACATGTATCGAAAACCAAGGAGAAAAAATTAGGAGTAAAATATGTCTCGTTTGAAAAACTAATTACTCAAAGTGATATAATTTCAATTCATGTGCCACATACAAAAGAAACAGATCAGATGTTTAACATGAAAATTTTCAAAAAAATGAAAAAATCTGCATTTTTAATTAACACATCAAGAGGAAAAATAGTTAACGAAAAAGATCTGATTACTGCATTAAAGAAAAAAATTATTGCAGGTGCAGGATTAGATGTCTTTGAGACAGAACCAATTAGTAAAAAACACGCACTAGTAAAATTACAAAATGTGGTGTTAGCACCACACATTGGTAGTTCAACAAAAGAAACCAGAGTCAAAATGGCAGAAATTACTGTTAAAAACCTCAATCTTGGAATGAATGGGCAAAAACCGATCTACTCAGTAGGGTATTGATCTTCACGCATAAGATACAATTCAAAAAAATGTTGAGTTTTTATATCTAAATTATAAAATAATGTTAGATTGAAAAAATTCAAACATACTAACGAAGAATTAGAATTAGCTAAACTACAAACTGAAAAAGATAAGAAGAAAAAAGAATTAGAAGAATAATATTTTTCTACTTGTCTTTTTCAGACAAGTTTTTTTTTAAAATTGAATTTTAGAAGAATATTTTTGATTCAAGTAATCATATACTTTTTTTCTTTCAGAAATTAATGTTTTAGACTCATCATACATTTTTGTAAAAAATGCTGCTAAAACGCGCTCCCCATTTTTATTAAAGAATTTCACACTAAAACTAGTACGCTCAGGCTTTTCTTCCTGCGTAAACTCTGCTGATATTATCAATTCTGAATTAATGTGCATATGTGCGGGGCCAGCATTATCACCAATAGTAATCCACTTTTCTTTTTGTCGTATACTAAGAGAATTACTTCTAATCTCACTAGTAGCACCATCATTTTTTATAATAAATAAAATATCATCAATTTTGACTAGATCAGATAATAACTCTAAAAGCAACATATATTCTTAAAATTAAAATCATATTAATTTTTGGAATTATTTCGTATCAATTTGGACAAAATCGTCTACATCACCATGAACGCAATCAGTTCCAACTGTTTTTACAGGTGAAAAGTTAATTTTGCCATCATGTATTTTTCCTTCATTTTGAAGAATTCCAATTTTACCAGATACAATTTGTTTATGTTTTTCACAGGCTACCCCAACCATGTATTCATCTTTATCAGAAATAATAGATACAATAAATTCCGGCGGATTAACACATTGTTTTCCTTTTTCTGTTACTGAACACCTGTCAGGAAGCATAATCAAATTTTGATTGTTATTGAATATTAATCTTAATTAGAAGAAATTAAAGTTTGAAAATTAAAAAAGACTAGTAATTTCTTCAAAATTCCAAAAAGATTCTTTTGGTTTTTGAGAATAATCTAAGAATCCTTTATCTTGTAATTTTTTTACAATATATGCAGAATATGCTGGAGCACCAGTAGCTCCGGGAGAATTATAGTTTACAATATGAAATGAGTTTTTACCGACTAGTTCTAAAATATCTTTTACAAATTCACCCTTGGAGGAAATAACAGGTGTTCGTATTCCTGCAGTACCATGCTTGGTGAAATATTCAGGTTTGATTTTTGGAATAAATTTTTGGACTCTATTAACCATCGCAGTTTTTGAAACAGAGCTAAAGAATTCTTTAGACAGCATTGATAGAAAACTACTATTTGTAAGAAGGTGCTTTACATTTCCTTCAAATATTTCACGGATTTTTGAAACTGTGGCATTCAAGTCACCGACATATCCTTCATAAGTTTCAGGAGTTGCTACAGGTACAGCATTTGGTCCAATCTCAGTTGTTCCATTAGATCTTTTAATCCAATGTGGATCTAAAAATGGAAATTCAGAAAATCGTGCCACAGTGTAAATATTTGTTTTAACTAAATCTGCATATGATTGATCACATATCCAATATTCCCCTCGAAAATGAAGATCATCGTATTTTTTTGCAAGATTACATTTTTTAGCAATATCTAATGAATTGCCACCAGAACAATTAATCAAAAATTTTGCAGTTACTACAGAATCATCAGTGAACGTAAGTTTTACCTCTGAGTTGTCATTAGTGTCTATAACTTCTTTGTTAAATAAAAATTTGGTTCCATTTTTTTCAGATTCTTTTTGTAACTCTTTAGTAAAAATTCCATAATCTGTGGAAACATCCCTTGAACAATAAAGACCAGAATAAGCATGTAAGTTTGATTCTTTTTTTAAAAGGTCTTTAGAATCAAGTAATTCAACTTGTTTTTCAGGTATTCCATTTTTTACAGACCATTTCATGTATTTCTCTAAAGTTTTATGTTGTTGTTCATCTGCAGCCACTTGAATTGTTCCAACTTCAAACCAAGGTAGAGATTTTTTCTTTGCAAAAATTTCCCATAAATCATGAGAAACTAAAGATGAAACTGCAGATGTTTTTCTTTTTTTAGGATCTAGATAAAATGGAGAATGAACCACACCTGTATTTCGACTACTTGTGTGTTGTGCTACATCATTTTCTTTTTCAATTACACAGACATTAAGATCATAAAGTGTTGATATCCAATATGAAATTGTTGTACCTAAAATTCCTGCACCAATAATTGCAATATCAAATTTTTCCAACGTAAAATTAACACTCTATTAGGATTTAATTTGTAGTATAGTATTAGTCGATTGGTTTTTCTTCATTTGATGATATGTGTCAATAAATCTAGTTGAGATGTCAGTTTCATCAACATGTTTTAAAATTAATTGATCATTCTTGAAAAATTAATAAAAAAGCGCCGGGAGGGAGATTCGAACTCCCGTTCCCTTGCGAGAACGCGCTTTATGGTTAATTATTTCCAGGCGCGCGCCCTACCAGGCTAGGCGACCCCGGCACAAGTCTTGCGACGAAATTATTCGGCAATATTTGATTATATATTATGTTATTTGCGAATCAAAAATTATTTCCAAATTGTAATTATAGTTGATTTATCTATTTTGTTTCCTTGTGGGTCTTTTGCTTTTGTAGATATTTTGTATAAACCCTCCAAAGCTGAATTACCGTCGTTTTTTATTTGATTCCATGAAGTTTCTATTTCGTCACCGGGTTCTAGTTCAGAAATCACTTGTATAGAAATTGGGGAATAAATCATTATGCCCGCTAGTGTTGTAATTTTGAGACCATATGATGCATCAGAGAAGAACATTGGAATGGTTCCAGAATTTACAATTCGAATTTTTATTTCTTCACCTAGTTTAAAATCAATTTTTTCTGTAACTACAGAAATTGATGGTCCTTCAACAAAAATTAGTTGGTTTGTATTTTTTACATCAAGCAAATAAACACCTAATGCAAGTCCAGAAATCATACCAACGCCAATAAAGAGTATTAGACTTTTTGCTAGCAATTCTTTTAAAATAATTTCTTGATTTTTTAATCCTTTGGAGCAGTTGGTTTGCTTCTCCATTTTTTGGGATAAGTGTTTGGAGCCATAATGATTCTTCTTGTTTTAAATGCATACCCTTTTGTAGCATCACGAATTTCTTCTTCAGACATTGTTGATTCTGCCAAGGCTACAACCTCTCCTTTTTGTGTATATATTCCAACAATATCGCCTATCTTTAGATTTGGAGAAATTTGCAAAATTCCAGGTATTGCAAGTTGTGCTCCATGACACATGGCATCTACTGCAGAATCACGAATTACTACTGACTTTAATTCACTAAATGCAAGTTCAACAGGCTTTATCATCTTCATTAATTTGCTGTCATCTTTGTTCTCCTCCCAAACTGCAAATGCATCTGCAAGTTCATGAAGAGTCACTAAACCATCTGATTCATGAAATTGATCTACTCTGGTTCGTCTAAGTTCAATCATGGTAGCGCCAGGTCCAAGAATTTCGCCTAAATCATAGTATAATTTTCTGATATAGGTTCCAGATTCACATAAAATTCTAGTTAAGAGTAATCGTTCTTTTTGTTCTAGGATTTCAAATTCATGGATGGTTCTTGTTCTTGTTTGCCTTACAACGGCTGAACGTTGAGGAGGTTTTTGATAAATTTCTCCTCTAAACAAATTAATTGTTTCTTCAAGTTTTTCTTTAGAGGGAAGAGAATGAATTCGTCCTAATGCATGATACTCTTTTGGGCCATAAAGTAAAATTCCCAATGCTTTAGTAGCTTCACCCAATCCCAAAGGTAAAACTCCTGATACTTGAGGATCAAGTGTTCCACTGTGACCAATCTTTGGAAGTTTTAAAATGCGTTTCGTCCAAGCGACAGTTTCATGACTTGTAGGACCTGGTGGTTTATCTAAAATAATAAGCCCATAATTTAGTAGTTGTTCAATTGTTCTTTTATCATAATATGTTCCATAAGCATCATCTGTAATATCCTGATCAATTTCAACAAGATTTTCAAGTTGTTTTAGTGTCATAGTAATTTCCGCACAGTTTCTTTTGCAACATCAATTACTTGTTTGGCAGTAAGATTATCGGTATTGATTATTAAATCAAATACAGACGTATCATCTCCAAAATCAAAGTTGTATAATTTTTTGTACAATGCCTTGTTCTTATCAAATCGTTGTTTTGTTATTTCATAAGCCTCATCAGAACTCATTTTATCTCGTGATTGCATTCTCTTAGTACTACTTGTATGAGAGCCTTCAAGCCAAATTTTGATGCCATCTTTGATTAGCCAAGGTAATGTGTAACTAGTAATTACCATCCCACCTTGATTGTATAGTGCAGTCAATTTTTTATCCAGTTTTTTGTCAAATTCAGAATTTTGTTCACGTTGATTGAGAAAATCTAATCCGTCATCGGTATCCCACCAATCATTACCTGAAGAATCATAACCTTGTTCTTTTGCCATTTCTTTTAGTACATCCCCACCGCTAAGATATTGTAATTGAAATTCTTCTGCTAATCCTTTAGCAACAGTTGTTTTTCCCACTGCTGGAGGACCAGAAATAACAATGGATTTTGTCAAGTACCCATTGTTGTTTTTGTTAGTTTCATAATCATGCCACTAAAAGCAATAGAGGATAGGAAATACCATGCCCAAAGATATATTGCATTTTCTTTACCAAAACAAATATGATCTGGATCTGCTGCTTGTATAGCAGTGCATGTTAATGTGAAGAAATCTCCGGGAATTACATTTAGTGGAATTGGAGATAAAGCTACGGTGTATGAAAACAATTGTGGTAATACAAGATAAAATATCAAAATTAATGGTATAAATGTAATCATCATAGGTCGCATATTCATCTGCATCATTTCCATTGACATTTTGTTCATGTATGATGATTTTTTGTTTAGATCAGCTGTTTTTTCTAGATCTTTTGATCTCATGGCCTTCATTCTTTCTTTTTGCCATGCACGTGTTTCCTTCATAATGCGTTTTAGCTTTACTTGATCAACCATCTTCTTTCTAACTCCAGCATTAAACAAATTGAGAATAATACCAAATCCAGTAACACAAAACAGTGAAAGAATAAATCCTTGAATTATTGGATCATCACTTCCTAGAGCCTGCCTGCCTTCTGTAAGAGAATCATGAACAAATAGTAGAATAAAATTGAAATCCATTTTTTACAGTCCTATTGAAGTAATTATTTTATCTACTGCTTCATCAACCTTTCCCTCATCATTTAGAATATATCTTACTGGGGAACCGGTAATTACTGCACACGCGGAAATCATACCTGTTTGATATTCTAATTCTTTTTTAATGTTAATTAGAGTAATGTTATCTCTATTTCGAGTATTATCTTTCATTCGTCTATTGTAGATTTCTTCTGGTTTTGCAGAAATTGAAACAAAGTTTGTTGGTTTGATAATTTTTAAAACATGTTCTGGTAATCCAGGATAGTATCCTTCTGGAGAATTAATAAATGCATGAGTATCAATAATCACAATTTGTTCATTTGTTGCAGCAATTTTTTCTGCAACAATTTTTTGAAGACTTTGTTGCTCTTTTAGTGGCAATTTTCTTAATCCATCTCTATCTTTCAAACCATTTTCCTTGGCAATCTCAAACATCAAAGTTCCAAAGCTCAACACATTGACACTTTTGTCATGACTTTTTATTACTTCAACAATTTTGGATAACAGAGTTGTTTTTCCTACACCCGGTATTCCAGTCATTATTATTTTTCTATTTTCTTCCAAGCAAAGCACCCAATCTCGGCATAACGACTTCGACTTGTTCTCTCACTAATAGTGTATAATAGTTGATGAGAATATCTACCATAAGTAAAATTCCAATTCCAGAACCAAATACACCAAGAACATCAGATACACCTGCCAAGAGACCCAAAATCATAGAGCCAATAATAGTAACTGATGGAATGTACTTGTTGAGTAATGCTTCAACTGGTTTGTTTGATCTTCTAAATCCAGGAATTTGAACATCTGCATCAAGTAAGTTCTGAGCTGCACTCTTTGGTGATAAACCACCAAGTTCTACCCATAATTTACCAAATAGAACTACAATTCCAATCATAAATAGAACATAACCTACTGCACGCATTGGATCTAAAACTGCTACATCCAAACCGCGAGGAGGGGTGATGTAATAGATGATACCACCGATTGGAGTATTGGGACTTGTTGGATCAAATTGCGCTATAAAATTCATAAAGAAATTATTGTTCCGCGGGTTCATGTTTGACCAAAGCATTTGGAACATGAAAACAGCATTTGCAGTTAAGGCAGATGCTAAAATTACAGGAATGTTTGAGACGTACATCAATTTAATTGGATACACAGCAGAGAAGCCTCTGTATCTTGTAGAGACAATTGGAATCTCAATTTTTATTCCCTGTGTAAATACAAGTATTAACAGTATTCCAGCAGTAAGACACAGCCCAAAGATACTCGGGAGTTGATTTGCACGGAATAAAATATTTGAAATATCACCATTCATGAAAGATTGACCTATGTACGGAAAAATGCCAATCATTCCTCCATCACCCGCAGGCAACGGGCTAAACATACTCCAAAGAATCTGTTGAGCAACACCGGCCATAATGAATAAACTGATTCCACTGCCAAGACCCCAACCCTTTTGGATTGTTTCGTCTAAGAACATGATAATTATCGACGCGGCCATCAGTTGGCCAATCATCACATACAAAACGTATGGCTCAGCAACTCCAGGACCATAAACTGCTATAGCATATACAATAGATTCAGCTACGATGACAATATAGGTAACTAATTTAGTAGCTGTTTGAAATATTCCTCTTTCTTCTGGTTTTTTGAAATCAAATTTGAGAATATCTGAACCTCTCAATAATTGCATCAAGAGTCCAGCAGTAACTATTGGCCCTATTCCTAATTCAACAAGTGTTCCTTGTTGGGATGCAAAAATAACTCTAGCAAATGCTAGAAAATCAAACTGGGGTGCTGTGGCTCCAAATAAGGGCGTTTGGCCCATTACCATGTAAATTAATAATATAACTCCACACCATAACAATCGTTTTTGAAGAGTAATCTTCTTTTTTGGTTTTGGTACTTGAGGAAGATATGGTTCTACTCTAAAAACAATTTTTCTAATAAATCCAGTAAAACTACCTTCAGCCATTATCAGATAACACCTCTCCCCCTACTGCTTTTAATTTCTCTTCTGCAGATGTTGTAAATCGTTTTACTTTGATGAAATAAGCGTTAGTTAGTTTTCCGCCGCCAAGGAGTTTTTCATATCCTGCACTTTCAAGGTCTATGAATTTCTTTCCTCCTTCTTCTTTACCGAACTTGGAGAACAAGTCATCAAGATCTCTGACGCTAGCCCATTTCTTTGTAATATTTGGATGAGGTGGTGTTAGTGAATTATGGCCATAATGATCTGGTTCAAATTTTAGCATAGAACTGTAATGATGTTTCATCATACCGGTAACTCCAAGACCACCTTTATGACCACTTGCACGATGTTGAGCTACTTGTCCCCAACCCATATGTCGTCCCCCTCTAAGTCTTCTAGTCTTTCGCAATCTTGTTGCCATATTATATCATATTCCTAACTATAGAACCAAGTTCTTTATTTTGTCCAAGGACACCTTTTTGACCATATAATTTCTTTGTACTTCTCTTGAATCCATGTCTTGGAGGTGCTAAAGCAAACCAGGGCTTTAGAGGCTTTAATTTAGATAAAGTAGCTTTGCCTTCAGCCAAAGCTATTGCCAACTCATCAGAACTTGCAAAACCAAGTTCTTTTAGATCATCAGCAGTAATTTTCTTATAACCAGATTTTCTTGCTTTCTTCTCAATCAATTCTTTTGCCAAATCTTTATCAAGTTCAACCCAAGATATGTAGTGCTGTACTTTTCGTAACATTCCCAAAGTGTTATCTTTAGCAGGTAAAATTGTTGCACGATATTTTTTGTCTAATTTTAACAAAGTCATAGTAGTTGTTGCCCAATATGGACAATCAGCTTGACCTTTAATTCTAACAACAAGATATGCATTTACCATTTTTATCAACCCTGACTAAACGTCTGTCTAAGACAATCCAAAACGGCTTTTGAAGTTGAACTCATTGTAGGAGTAGAGCCTTTTGCAGTGGTCCATGCATCTTTAAGACCTGC
>JADFJY010000005.1 GCA_022565935.1 Nitrososphaerota archaeon | reverse complement strand
TAGCATTTTATTATCTCCCCATAGATATAGATCCAGCTTTAGCATTGCCAATGCTATCTACAGAATTTATGCCATTTGCAATTGGTGCAGCGATATTAATGGGAGTAATTGGTGCATCAATGTCAACTGCCAGTGGAGGACTATTAGCAATATCAAGTGTAATATCCAGAAATATGATGCAGAGAATTATCAGAAAACGATGGCAACAAAAGCCGAACTGGAGTGATAGTCAACTACTCAAAGTTACTCGTATTGTAATTATTCCAATGATGATAGTTGGAACTGCAATTGGTTATTTCTTACCCGCCCCCGGAATTTATCTTATCTTAGCATTTGACATAGTTTTTGCCGGAGCATTTGCTCCACTCACATTTGGCTTATTCTGGAAAAAGGCAAACATGCCCGCAGCTATTGTATCTCTTATTGTTGGTTCACTAATACGATTAATCTTCTTCTTTACAATGCCAGAAGAATGGGCAGGATTAGATACAATGATACCCCCAATCATTGCATTTGCACTGTTTATCGTTGTCGCCCTTGCAACCCAGAACAAGTATCCAGGTAAAGCAAGACATGATGTACGTGACTATGTGCCACCAGAAGAAGATGTCATTTCAGGAGAAGATTTGAAACACTTCCATGAAGATACTACAGCAACTAGTGTAGGGGGACCAAGCTCTGATACTCCTGGGCCTGATGAAGACAATTCAACTAAGATTGAATCACAGTAAAATCAGTTAATGTATAAATCACTGTTCGATTTATTTCACATTTTTTATTTTTGATAAATTGAATTCCTTAGAAAGAATGTTTTAATATCTAAAAAGAGGCTTAAAGTGAATGAAATATCCTGGTTTACTTAATCAAGACATTTCACGTATTGGATTACAAGAATCACAAATGTATAATCTAATTTCAGGCAAACTTGTTACAGAAATTGTTAAAACATCTCTTGGTCCACGCGGTATGGAAAAAGTGTACATTGACATTCTTGGAGAAGATACTATAACAAGTCATGGCGGTGCATTTTTGAGAAAAGTTGATGTTGATCATCCAGCAGCTAAATCTGTTGTGGAAGCTGTAAATACAGTTGATACTCATGTTGGAGATGGTACAACATCAACAGCTATCTTGATAGGTAGTTTACTCAAACATGCTGAAGAATTATTGAAAATTGGAATTCCTGTTGCTACAATTATTCGTGGTTATAATCAAAGTCTAGATTGTGCTCTAGAAACATTGGATGAAATTAAAATAAAATCAAACAGAAGAGACAAAAAAATAATGAGACACTTACTAACTACATGTCTGAAAGGAAAAGCAATTTTTGATTTACATGAAGAAAATGAAAAGATTGTAGATATGATCATTGAGGCTGTATGTAGTATATCTAATCTGGAAAGAGGAAAGATAGATATCGACGACATAAAAATCGAAGAAAAGTTAGGAAATGCTACAGAAATACAATTAATCAAAGGTACAGTGATTGATAAAACAATAGATAGTTCTGCAATGCCTAGAACTATTCATGATGCCAAGATTTTGTTAATTAATGAATCATTAGAACCAATGAGAACGAGAACTGAAGCAGAGATAGAAATAAACTCGCCTAAACAAATGAGTCAATTCCTTGATCAAGAAAACATTGATTTGCTTGCACTCGTAAAAAATATTGTAGATTCAGGAGCTAATGTAGTAATATCTAGGAAAGGAGTAAATGAGTTTGTTCAAGAGGCTCTTGCAAAACAAGGTATTATCTCAATGCGGAGAGTAAAGTACAATGATTTATGGTGGTTAGAAAAAGCAACTGGTGCTAAGATCTGTAAAAATATCGAGAAAATATCTAATCATGAATTAGGTTTTGCAAAAAAAGTTTATGAGAAAACTGTTGGTGGTGATAAAATGGTTTTTGTAGAGGGTGGAATCAATCCAAAATCTGTAACTTTGTTATTGAGAGCCAACTCAAAACGATATTTGGATGAATTTCACAGAAATGCTTTGAACGCATTTTATGTATTAAGAAATTTCATTGAAAATCCATTCATTGTATATGGTGCTGGTTCTGTGGAAGGGATAATTGCTCAAAAAATTAGAAAGCAATCTGTAACTATTGAAGGTAAGGAACAAATTGCAATACAAAGATTTGCAGATGCTGTAGAGGAAATACCATTAACATTAGCACAGAATGTTGGAATGGATGTATTAGATACATTAACACAATTTCGAGCAAAATTTGCAACATTGAATGGTAAGATAAGATGGTATGGAATAAATTCTAACACTAGAAAAATATCTGATGTATCTTCATCTGGAATTATAGAAACAGTAGTTGTTAAACAACAAGTTTTCAAAACTGCAGTTGAAGTAACCAACATGATACTAAATGTGGATGATGTGTTCATGAAAAATTTGATTGACAATACACATTGTCATATTGATGGAGTAGTTCATGCTCATCATGATGGTGGAAAGTCTCACAATCACTTTGAACAAGAAGGATTAGAACAAAGGCAAATGCATCATTACTACTGAATAGTTAAAAATAAAAAATATACAATTTTTCAAATTATCTTTATGTTCTTTTACTACTATTTGTTGATAAAGAGATTCAACATAGTTCGTCCCTTGTCTGTAATTGTATAGATTACATTTGGTCCCACTGGTTTTTTTTCAATAAAGTGGTAATCCACACACAGATGTAGATAATTCAAAAATGACTTTTTCATTCTGATCTTTGACTTTGAATACAAATTTGAAAATGTCATAGGATTTCCTCTAAGCTGATACAATAATTTCAGCAGTGATAGTGTACTGTAATCTCGTGTCCTTGCTTTTACTGCATCAAGTACTTGCACGTCTCTTTCTATGATGAAATCTTCGAATTGGTCAGCTACTTCTAGTGGCACATATGTTAGTCTTGTTCGTATCATACTGTATAGTACGGTATATTACTTTATTAATCTTTAACTTTAGCTTTGTTGATCTACCGAACTGGTTTTTTTACACCTAGATCTCGATAGACAAATTCGGGTTTATTGCAATTGTTAGAATTGTGAAATTATAGTGAATAATCTCCTTTAAACTACGAAAATCTGAACGTTCTTTGTGGAAGTAGCAGTAAGTGTTGTCCTAACTGTAGTTGGATTAGTGATGTTATGTTTTGGTGGAAATTGGTTAGTCAATGGCGGTGTAAATATTGCAAAAAAATTCCGAATAAGTAATCTTGTAATAGGAATGACTATTGTAGCGTATGGTACTTCAACTCCAGAACTTGCTGCTAGTGTTGCTGCAGCAGGAGAACACAGTGCAATTATTCTAGGAAATATTATTGGAAGTAATATTGCAAACATTGGGATGGTGATTGGTATATCTGCAATGCTTATTCCTCTTGCAGTAAGAAAATCTATTTTACGAAAAGAAATTCCAATTATGTTGGGAGTTTCTCTTTTACTTATTTTACTTTCACTTGATGGTGAGATTTCTACATATGATGGAATATTCTTACTTGGTGGATTGGGAGTATTTGCATTTTATACATACAAAGATGCAATGAAACATCGAGAAGAAAACAAAGAGAAAAGTGAAAAAGGAAAAAGCAACATATATCTAAAATCTATCGGATTAATTGGAATAGGTGTTGCACTTTTGTATGTTGGTGCAATTCTTACAGTTGATAATGCTATAATTTTAGCACAAGAGTTTGGGTTATCCGAGAAAATTATTGGATTAACTGTAATAGCAATTGGAACATCTCTTCCAGAATTAATTACATCAATAATTGCAATTAGAAAAGGCCATGCCGATATTGGCATTGGAACCATAATTGGAAGTAATATCTACAACATCTTGATGATTATGGGAATTGGTGCTGTGCTTGGTGGTGTAATGATTGGTGTTGATGTTTATGTTGATTATGCAATAATGATTATCTTTAGCATTTCATTATTAATTGCTCTAAAAACTGGAATTATTAGTAGGGCTATGGGCATTTGTTTGATTATAGGTTATGTTGCATATCTTGTAGTTACGTTTTTCAGATAATTTATGCGTGAATTTGGTATTTAGATAGAATTTACCCTTATATTTTCAGCTTTAATTGACGGTACAATGGATGGAAGTGATGCCCATTGAATAACATTTTTTTGATTATTTCCAATTTCTGAAATATTTTTCATCAAAGTTGGAAGGTTGTGAATTATTCTTACTGATCTTCCAGGCCCTTTTATTTCCCCATTTTCAATAATTCTTATACCACTTCTTGCGGTACATGAAAAATCTCCTTTAATTGGATTTACTGCATACGTGTACCATAACCTTCCCACCAACAATCCATGTTTTGTGTCTTTGATCATGTCTTCTTGAGATATATCCCCTGGATTTATTTTGAGATTATGTGGTGCTGAAATTGGTATTGGTTCAGAACTTCTTCCCATAGGCGAACCTGATCTTAATGCATTACCTGAAGATTGTTTTCCTTCTTTGTAACTATCAAACAAATTAGAAAAAGTATTCTTGAAAATTCCTTTTTCTATCAAACTTCTTTTTTGAGTTTCTACTCCTTCATCATCAACAGATTTTGTTCCAATCCCTTCTGGGATGTGAGGATCATCAACCAAACTAAGTTTATCAGTAGCTATTTTTTCTTCAAAGTTATTTGAAAAACAACTTTTCTTTTCTGAAAATGTTTTAAAATTGAAATTTGCTGCAACTACAAATGCTAATAATTCTCCTACTGAATATGGTTCAAAAATTATAGAATATTTATCTGAATAAATTTTTTGCGGATTTATTGATTCAATACACATAATTTTTGCATCATTTCCAATTTGTTCTGCAGAAAAATTTGATAAAGTTCTACCACTTGCATATCCTATTCCTGATACTGGCAAAATTCCAGATTCTGATTCTGCATTAATAATTCCTGAAATGTATGTAGCCTTTTCATTTAGATACAATCCATTAGAATTTTCCAACTCAAAATTCTCTGAAACTATATTTATTGATCCTGTAATCGTATTTATCAAATCATTATTTGCTGAATTTATCATATTTTGTGCGATATCCATAACATTTGCGCCGGAAATCTTCTCAAGTTTTTCATCAAATGTTCCATAAAGTTGTTTATGATGTGTTTTATGTGGTAATTCTTTCCAAAAATTTCTTGGTTTAAGTTTAGATGATGTTTTAAATGCACTATCAATTATTTTTTTTATCTCTTCTTGATTGGTTGTTTGAATCGATGCAATTTTTTTATCATGAATTAATCTAATACCATAATTTTCATCAAAGTTCTGTTTAATTTCAGCAATCTCCGAATCCGTGATTCTTACTGTTATGATCTTTTTTTTAACAACTACTATCTCACATTCATCAATTCCAATATTCTTTGAATGATTCAATGCCTTATCTAAGGCAGACAATTATTTTCTCCTTGGATTTTTGTAATTGAATTTATTGATTTTAATTAATTCTGCATATGATCCAAATTGAGAAGTATCTGTAATTTTGTCAAGTCCTTCTTCAACTTCATCTCCTTTATCAAACTTTTTCAGAATCTTGTAATTGGTGTCTCTTTCTGCTGGAACTCTTCCAATTTCTTTAATTAGTCTCCTTATTTCTTTAGGTCTTAATAGTTGACCATGTTCTGAACCTGCAGATGTTGATATGCTTTCATTGATCAGTGTTCCTCCAAAATCGTTTGCACCCCACATAAGCAATAGTTGAGACATTTTTTGACCTTCTTTTACCCATGACATCTGAAGATTATTGATAGAATTATTCAACATGATTCTTGCAATTGCATGTGTTAGTAAAACATCATTTCCATTTGCTCCATCTCTAATTCCTTCATGTAACTGATGCTTGTACATTGGTGCTTCATCAGGAATGAAATTAAGTGGAACAAATTCTGTAAAACCTCCTGTTTCCTTTTGAATTTCTCTTAGTTTTGAGATATGCTTTACTCTATGTTCAAGTGTTTCTAGATGACCAAACATCATAGTTGATGTTGTATTGATTCCCATTTTGTGAGCAGTTTTGATAACTTTCTCCCAATTCTTTACACTAATTCTGCCTGGAGATATCTTATCTCTGAGATCCTGATCAAGAATTTCAGCAGATGTTCCTGGGAGTGTGTTTACTCCAGCTTCTTTCATCCTCTTTAGAAATTCTTCAATTGATATCTCTGATCTTGTTGCTCCGTATAGGATCTCTTCCGGAGAAAATCCATGTATGTGAATATCTGGGATCTCTTTTTTGATTTCTCTACAAATATTTTCATACAAATCTCCTTCCATGTCTGGTGGAAGTCCTGCTTGAATGCAGACTTCAGTTGCACCTAGATGGTATGCCTCTTTTGCTCTTCGTACAATTTCTTCAGTTGGTAGGAAATATCCCTCCTCTTCTCGAAAATCTCTACTAAATGCACAAAAACCACATTGCTTGATACAGACATTTGTAAAATTGATGTTTCTATTAACTACATATGATACCACGTCGCCAACTCTTCTTCTTCTAATTTCATCTGCAACAAGTCCTACAAGATGAAAGTCAATCCCATTTGTTCTGTATAGAGTCAAAGCATCTTTTTCAGAAATTTCCTTATCTGATAATGTATCATTTAGAATTTTGGATACTAGTGGATCTGCATTTTTAAAAAGTGACTCTATGTTTGTCATCTCCAATACTCCTCTTTTACCAATCCTTCCCCATTTTCTATAACTAACATCTTATCTCTTAACTCTTTACTGATAAAAGAAAAAAATTCTGGGTATATTGGGAATCTACACTTTAATTCAAATCCTGAATTTTTTGAATTTTCATCTACTTTATCAATTTCTGGCCAAGAGAATTCTGGATTAACAAAATCTGGAGTTAATGGCGATATTCCTCCCCAATCATTTATTCCAACTGATAAGAAACTTTGATATGATTTTGGGGATAAGTTTGGAGGAATCTGTATGTTCATTTCTGGCATGATGATTCTTGTTAATGCCACAATTATTTTGAAATAGTTTTCATCAGCTGATGGAGAATTCTTCATCATAGTATCTGGTTTTGGTTGAAAATTTTGCAAAATTACTTCTTGAATGTTTCCATATTTCTGATGTAGTGTTTTTATCGCTAAAATTGAATCAATAATTTCTTCTACTGTCTCTCCAATCCCAACCAAAATTCCCGTTGTCATTGGAATTCCTAATTTTCCAGAATTTTCTAAGACTTCTAATCTTGCTTTTGGTCTTTTACTAGCAGCTAAATAATGTGGCATTCCTTTTTCTGTTAATCTCTCACTTACATTTTCAAGCATTAATCCCATTGACACATTTGTTTTCTTCAGTTCCTTCATCTCCTCAAAATTCAGATTACCTGCATTTGTATGTGGAAATAATCCTAATTCTAAAGCTAGTTCTGATGCATGAATGAGATATTCAGTAGTTGATTTGAATCCATTTTCCTTAAGCCAGTCTCGTGCTTCTTGATATTTTTGTTCTGGTTTCTCACCAGTAACAAAAAGTGCTTCAACACATCTGTATTTTTTTGCAAGTTGTAATAGTTCTAATATCTGCTGCTTTGACATTAAAGATAGTTTTTCTTCTTTTGGTTCTGCTTTGTATGTGCAATAAGAACAAGTGTCTTTACAGAGATTAACTATGTTGAAAAATACTTTTTTTGAAAATGTAACTGAATTTTTTTTGAATTTTTTTCTCAAATTTTGTGCAGTGGAAAAAAGCTCACTAGGATCTTCTACTGCGTTTTGATAAATACCAATAACACTTTGACGAGAAATTACTTTGTTATCTAAAACATTGTTTAAACTCTCAGAGTTTAACACAAGCTTGTTCAATAGAGAGAATTCCTGACTAGAAGTATTTATGCTTGTATTGTACTAATTTCTATTTGGCCTCTCTTGGAGAATAATTGTGACACTAGTCGTTCTATTATCTCTTAAAATCTCTAAAACCATTTCATCGCCAACTGATTTTACTCTTTGAAGATGTATCAAAATATCACTAATCTTTCTAACTTCAATTCCATCAACTGATAAAATGATGTCTCCTCCCATTGGATAGTTTACCCCTTCAACTTCGATGATTTTTTCAGATCCAATTAATCCTGCTTTAGATGCTGGACTATTTTCTACTACTGTCACTACCAAAAACCCCACTGCATCTTTTAGTCTCAAAACTTTAGCTAGATCCGGATCAATATCTCTACCTGAGATACCAATCCATGGATGTTTGTATTCTCCATATTCAGTAAGGGTTGGAATAATTTTGGCAATCGTCTGTGATGGTATTGCAAATCCTACACCAGTAAATTCACCAGTTGTTGATTGAATTGCGGTGTTTATACCGACTACTTCTCCTCTCATGTTAAGTAGTGGCCCGCCTGAATTACCAGGATTGATGGCAGCATCTGTTTGAATAACATCTGGTATGGAATATCCAGAACCTGATGGAAGTAATCTTCCTAATTGACTCACTATTCCTGAAGTCATGGAACCTGACAATCCAAATGGATTTCCAATTGCAGCTATTGCTTCTCCTACTTTGAGGTTAGATGAATCACCAAGTGGTAATGGATGCAAAAGTGCAAAGTCTACATTTACTTTGATTACTGCAAGATCAGTAAACTCATCTACTCCTATAATTTCTGCATTGTATGATCTACCATCAAGAAATGTAACTACCACCTTTTTTGCATTCTCAACAACATGTGCATTTGTAATTACATGTCCTTTTTTATCAAAAACAAAACCTGAACCTAATCCCGCTGTTCCATCATCTACTTCACCTCTTTGTACATTGACTCTCACTACTCCTGATTCAGATTTTTCAAAAATTTCAATTAATGATAAACTCTTTGAATAAACTTGGATTGTTTCTCCTACTGTACTTGCTGAATTGCCATTACTTACTATGATTTCTGGTTTTATTGATTCTGGTGGTGATACAAATAGTACAGCAAAAACAACAATGACAATTAAAGATCCGATAGTCCCACCTACCAACACGCTTGATTTGTCCATGAATTTTTTTTCTTTATTTTCTATCTAAAAGGCTTACTATACACTGATTGAATTTTGAGTATGATCTTTCAAAGAGTATCTTCTTTCTTTCCATGTAACCGATGAGTCACTCTTTGCCTGAATTAGTCCGCTTAAAAATCCTAAAACTACTACTAGGCCTCCTAGTGGTGCAAATAATGCATAAACCAATCTTAGTTTGAGCCCTATTTTTACCTCAATTATGGCACCTGTGTAAATAAGAATAGAAGCAATTGCTGCAGAAATACATAGCATTTTAGCAGATATGGTTTCTGCTGGTAATAATATTGATACTGCAAATATTGGAAATGGAATAAACAACAAAAATAATACAGCAAAGAAAATACCAATTGCAATTTTTCCATTTTGAAGATATAATGGAACCATTAATCTTTTTAGTGCATTCCACAAAGTAATTTTATCTCGAGCCCAAACAGCATCAATCAGGTGGTCTCCTCGTACCATCTTCATTTTGTATCCTAATTCTTTTACTTTCTTTCCTAATGCCCCATCTTCAATAATTTCTTGTTTTACTCCTTCATGCATTCCAACTTCTTCGTATGTCTTTTTTTTCAAGATAAAAAAACTTCCAAAGAAATACCCTGTTTTTTTTGACGGGTTGTTTACATTTAATGCTGAAAATCTAGTATGTAAAAATGTAGAAATCATAGGAAGTGTAATCTTGGTCCAAAAATCAAATGTTAACATTTTTGGAATTGCAGATAATGCATCTAAATTAAACGAAATCAAATGTGACACTGCAAGCGATAGTACGTTTTTAGAATGTTTTGTGTCTGCATCAGTAAATAACAACAGTTCACCTGTTGCTTTTCTATATCCTTCCATACATGCCCAGTTTTTACCTATCCATCCATCTGGTTTGGGTTTTGCAGACACTGGAATTATTTTAGAAGATTTTTTTGCATACTCTAAAATTATTTTACCTGTTGTATCCTCAGATGAATCATCAATTACTATAATTTCATAATTTTTATAATCTTGTTTAATTAACGAGTCTAAACATTTACCAATAAAATCCTCTTCGTTTCTTGCTGGAAGAATTATTGAAACCTTTGGAAATGATTTGGATGTATTTTCAAATTTGTCAAGATATGGAGTTAATCTAAACGAATCCGTCATTGATTTGATTAAAAATATCCAAGCACCACAAACTCCTATTAGAATTGCAGTTAGTGAGTAGTTGAAAACATCGATAATTAACTCCATGAATCTATCTCTCTATTTCTTCTTTGATGCTTTGCATTGCTTGCTCAGTACCACTTTTGATGTGTTTTTTAATTACACCTGTAAACATACTCATCATTCCAGTTAGCTTTATGTCCCAAACTGTGTTAAGTATGGTTTTTTCATCTTTTGCGGTAAGGTAAATAATTTTCTCACCCTTCAGAATACCTTTTGTGAATTTTGCCTCTATCTTCTCTTTAGGTACAAGTTTCACCTCTTGGAGACATTTTTGATCTCTAAATGCAATTGTAATTTCTCTATTTACGATATTTCCATCTTTAGACAAGTTTTTGATTTCTTTTGTTCCCTTCCAAAATTTTGGTTCATTATCAATATCTGAGACAACGTCCCAAACTTTGTCAATTGTGGCATTGATTTCTATTTCAACCTCGATTGTTGCCATATTAAACACACATCTGTTCCGCATTAAATATATTAGATTCCTGTTTTGTTTCAAATAGACTGTGGTGGGCAACATGCCTAAAATCCGGAACAGTAACTCCAGTTCCAATGGCTTTTGCCACTCTTCCATCACAGTCACTTTAAATTTGAAAGAAAATGAAACCATCAAAATATATGCCAAAAATAGAAACATTTGATGGTGCTAGCTTTTGGAAAAACGCATACGCCCATCAACGAGGAAAATTATTAAAAAAAGTCAATGTTCCAGAAGATCAAATAATTGTACTAGTTAACAAAAAGTACATGGAACTTCCTGCTGCCCTAAAATATGAAATTGAAACTAGTGGATTAAACAAAAATGAATTACAATAAATTCGAAATTCATTTTAACGGGAAAAATTAATGATTGATATGACTATATCCTATGATGATTTTGCAAAGCTAGATATTCGAGTTGCAAAAATTATTGCAACTGAGTCAATCGAAGGTAAATCTAGAATTATCAAAGGAAGAATTGATTTGGGGAATGATGATC
Organism: Nitrososphaerota archaeon; assembly: GCA_022565935.1. Lineage (GTDB taxonomy): Archaea > Thermoproteota > Nitrososphaeria > Nitrososphaerales > Nitrosopumilaceae > Nitrosopumilus. The sequence continues at coordinate 11,510 of JADFJY010000005.1, read as the reverse complement.
AACGAGATGTGATAATTGGTGGTGCACAATATTATCAACCTGAAGATATTGTGGGAAAAATTGTAATTGTAATTGCAAATTTGGAACTAAAAAAGATAGCCGGAGTTGAATCTAATGCAATGTTGTTGGCAGCAGATGTTGATGATAAACCATTTTGGTTGACAGTAAATGATGATGTTCCTTTGGGGAGCCCTATTAAATAAACTGATTAATTTTATAGATTAAAAATTTCATTTACCTACTGTGACTAATCATAAATCATTAGTTCTTTTTCTTCTAATAATACATGCAAATTATTTACAGATCTGTACACACCTTCTTCTTTTTTAGCGCCTGTGCAAACAAGTTTTCCTGAAGAGAATTACAAAATAAGCATCTTTGGGTCTAACATTCTATGAAAAAGTCCTGAAAATTGTTCAGGATGATATTCTACATCTGAAAATGTTCTTGTAATTTCGTTAAAATCAGTTTTTTGGTTTACATCTACTGAGGATACAACATTTTCCACGCTTACAATTGGTTTTGTTTGTGGCATATTCAGTTTTTTTTATTTGAACTGTAATAAATGCACTAGCCATATCTCAATTACTAGAATAGTTTTTTTAGAATTTTGAGATTAATTTACTCTGAAGACCAGACGAATGGTTTAATTTAGATCTGACAAACTTTAGTTCTAGTGAATTTTACAAATTTTGATTTTGATCAGTTGTTTGGAATGAGTGATGACACAAATCCATTAATGATGATAATCTGGATAATTCCAATTATAATTTTTGTGTTTTATGGTCAACGAATTCAATTATACATTACTTCGAGTGAAATCAAAAAAGCAATTAAAAAACTTGATAGTTTTAAAGTTGAATCAAGAACTGAATTAATTAATTACATTAAAACAAATTTGAAACCAAAAGATGATCTAATAAAAAAAATTGATCGATTTTTAGATTATTTTACAATTATGCCAGTTGACATGGATCCTAATGGTATAATTGACAAAGTAAGACATACAGTTAGGTCTAGAGAAGATTATACTCGAGAACATGTAAAATTACTTTCTCCAGAAATCAGTAATTTAGAATTAACTAAAGTTCAAACTTTACTTGAAATTGCTTCTTCATTACAAATGATTTACAAAATTGTTAATCATATGTACTTGACTGCAAAAAAACAAAACAATTATCCACTAATTTTACCTCTTCAAATACTTCTTCCTTTTATCATGGAGCAAGCAGAGGCAATGAAAGAAGCAATTCCTGCATTTAAAGCAGGACAACCTGTTGGAGATGGAATTGGTTCAATGGTTGTAGGAAAAATGATGTTGGATAGTAAAAAAGAAACTATTGCATTTCAAACTGTTCTTGCAAAAACTGAATTTGAGAATAGGACATTGTTTCTCTTAAAAGCAGAAGGACCAGCTTCTACTGTGGGAAGACCTGCTGATGCATTAGAAACAATTGTTTCTAGTAACAAACTTGATGTAATTATTATGATTGATGCCGCATTAAAAATGGAAGGTGAAGACTCTGCAACTGTTTCACAAGGTTTTGGTGCAGCTATTGGTGGAATTGGTTTTGACAGATTTCAAATTGAAGCAATTGCCACAAGTAATCACATCCCAGTCTTTTCTATAGTGGTTAAACAGTCAGTTAAAGAGGCAATTACTTTGATGACTAAAGAAATTGCTGATCAAGCTGATACTGTTAGTTCACAAGTTTATGAAATGATTCAAGAAAACACCAAAGAAGGTCAATCTGTATTGATAATTGGTGTTGGTAATACTGTTGGGGTGACTCAATAATGTTCTCTAAGAAAAAAATTATCATTGCATATACTGTTGAAAAATGTAAAAAATGTGGAATGATGAGAAAAAGAAAATTCATTGAAGGTGATGTCTTATTTACTGAATCATCAAATTGCACTTCATGTGATGGAATGACAAGTGTTGAAAAAATATTTGGCGAAACTATAGAGTGATAGTTGTTATTGTTACCCCATTTTCATTTGGAATGAATGTGTGCTCAGCTTGAGCAACTCTTTGTTCATTTACTTCGATAAGAATTGGATAAGCTTGTACTGCTTTTTTCTTTATCAAAATTTCTAGTAACCCTCTTGCTTTCTTTTCTTCCCATTCTTTTGTTATCCATCTTAATGCAAATGGCAACATGTTAAAATTCTCCCAAATAAAATCAAGTAATCTATCTGCTTCAGGATCTTTTATTCTCTTTCGTGAATTTATGGCAAAAATGTTCTTTATTTTCCCATTTCTTACAAATCCACCAGCATCCTTTGTAGTTACAAATGGTTCACATGCATATGCTGTGCTATTTGAAAGCGAATATCCCCCAATTGACCAAATGTTTGGAATAGTTTTTCCAGCATGTATTGTGTATTGATCTAATGAATGCCCACTGAGATTTGCAATTGGTTTGAATCCTAGTTGTTTTATTGTTTTTTCAATTGTACGTCCGATGTCACTTACTTTTACCCCTGATTTTGCCATCGACATTGCATTTCCTAATGCCTCTTCAGCTGCTTGAACCAAGACATCAAATTGTGCATCATAACAGACAGTTACTGCAGTATCTGCAATGTAGCCATTAATCTGTGCACCTAGATCAATTTTTACCAAGTCATCATCTTTGATTGTAATTGGGTCATTTGGCTCTGCAGTATAATGGGCTGCAACTTCATTAATACTGGTATTTACTGGAAACGCACATTTTGCTCCTCTTTTTTTAATCTCTCCTTCAACTTCTTCACAAATCTCGTAAACTGTTTTTCCAACCCAGTTTTTTGCTCTAACCTTCTCTCTTACTTCTGCAGCAATCTTTCCTGCTTTGATATAATCTTCGATTTGCACATTTCTGATCTTTTGTGTGCCTTTAAAAATTATTATCTGAAGATTTGGCATAATAAATTGATTTTTTTAAAATAGTTTCTGATTTTTGATTTTCTTTCTATTTCTGTAAATAATTAGATGATATCTGATGATGTTTTTGAGTTTATCTTCTATTGAAAGTTCTTCTTCTATACATATTGAAAGAAAATCAAGATAATCTTTATCTACAATATCAATTTCTATTCTTCTCAATTTAACACCTGAACTTTAATCAGGGAATCATTGCGAGAAATCAGTTTTGCATGGATAATACAAAACCTCATGATTTGCTTACAGTATGGTCTTTGACTCCCCTCATCAAAGTGGTAGAACATCACTTGAGCATACGCTTCAGTATTACATCCTAACATGTTGCAAATCATGAGATCATTTTCTAGGAATTATTGAGGCTAAAAGAGATGGTTATTGTGAAACCAAAGAGTTTGGATTAATTCTTAAATTTTATTTTCAGTTTAATGTTTTGGGTAAAATTACCAAAAATACTAATGGATGATTATTGTAAACTAATTTACCACCATGCAGGAACAAACAATCAAATCAGTAAATCATTTGTGTTGAATCAAAATTATAACTAAATTTCATAGTAGCTTAAATTGGGCAAGTTTTAGGATTTACTGGGATCGTGGTCTAGCTTGGTATGATTCTGCGTTTGGGACGCAGAGGTCGCGAATTCGAATTTCGCCGATCCCACCACTAATCATCATATTATTATGAAATTATCATTCAATACTATTGCCGAGCAATGAAGAAGAGTTAGAGAAATGACTTTGAAATGAAGTAAACTAATTGGCTCTGAGCTCCGGCAGGTTTTTATCAATTCTATGATGAATTAATTTTATTGAAATTTGAAAGACGAGATATCCTTTTGATTGTGGGGCTTTTGCTTTTTATGATTGGTCTGATACCTTTCATGGGACTTGTTTATGCCGTGATTATTGTAGCAATAATGTATTTTGGAATCAAAGTGTACGTGGGAAAGAGAAAACAATCAATTGAAAGAGATGTAGGAGAAGGACTCTGTATGGAGTGTGGTTCTAAAATTATCAATAAGAACTGTCCAAATTGTGACAATTCTAAGGAATAATTTCTACGTATGCCTTAATACTGAAAAATCCGGTTAATTCTTGATGGTTTTAAGATATATCCCTTTAACAACAAGCTCAACTTTTCCTCAATTTCATTCTAAAATGAGTCTTTTAGTCAACAAAATCAGGAAACAGCAATGAATCAGAATCTGTCTATAGTATTTTCTATATTCCTACTTGCAGGAATTCTAGTTCCAGCATATGCTCAAACTGATTCTGATAATGTTGTAATTAATGAATTGGACATAAACCCACCAGGTAACGATGCATCATCTGTATCTGAATGGGTAGAGCTTTACAATCCTACTGATTCTGATATTGACATTGGTGATTGGGAAATTGCATCTACAACTGTTCTCAAAAAAACAATGACTATACCTACTGGTACAATAATCAAACCCGGACAATTTTTGACATATTCCTATCAAACTGTTTGGTTTACTGATTCAAATGAATCTGTAGAACTTAGAGATGAAAATGGAATTGTAATTGATAAGACTCCTGCACTTGCTGATACTCAAAATGACTTTACATCCTGGCAGAGAATCTATGATGGTTATGACATGAATAGTTATGATGATTGGAAATTTGTTATCTCTACAGCAGGTTCATCAAATGGAAAACTAATAGAAACACACGAATCAGAAGAGATTATTGTAACAATTTCATCAGAAAAATCTTCTTACCTATTTGGTGAAGTTGCAGTAATTCAAGGAAGTGTTTCTGAAGAAGTTTTTATTATTAAACCATTTTTTCAACCTGAACCAATTATAATAAATATTTCAGGACCAAACTTTTACAAAACTATAACTCTATTTCCTGATCTAGATCTTAATTATGATCTTACTCTTAGTTTACACCAAGTTCTTGGAATCAATGAAGGAATCTATGATGTGTCTGTAAATTATGCTGGGGAAACTGCCAATACTAGTTTTTCAGTTGGATTTGAATTCATTGAACTGGAAGAAAAAGTAGATGGTTCCCTTAGTTTAATCACTGATAAATCTCTATATCTTCCAGGACAAACAGTTTTGATTTCAGGTTTTGCTGAGGACATTATTCCTTTTGAAGGGATGAAATTTACCGTAACAGATTCTATTGGGGAAGTTATTTCTACTGGAAATCTATTTCCAACTAATGGTGAATTTACGACTACTGTGTTTCTAACAACCATATCTCCAAAATATGGAACTTTTGAGATAAATGCTGAATATTTTGGTAAATCCATTTCTACTTCTTTTGAGGTCGTAGAGGACATTAAAGAGGATGTTCCAATTTCACTTTGGACTGATAAAGTAGCTTATGCTCTAGGAGATACTGTAACTATTACTGGAAGATTAAACAATCTTTGGGTAAATTATCTTGATTTAGAGATATTACATACTAAGAATATTGCTTTAGGTGTAAATGATCAACTCGGTGGCGGTTCTTCTTTTAAAATTCTAGATATCGTAAGACTTGATGGCGATAGCAAATTTCAATATTCATTCACTATTCCAATTAGTGATTCACGATTAGGTGATTATTCAATAAAGGTTTCCAAAGATGTTGGCTCTGCATCTACAATCATTCACGTAGTTTCTGATCCTAGTGAATATGTTGTTTCTGACGAACCCTTGACAATTCATTCTGATAAAGAAATCTATGAACTTGGGGATGAAATGATAATTACTGGATTTATCAAAGAACCATTTAGCAATTCAAGTTACAAAACTGGTTCATCTGTAAAAATATCTATTTCACATGAAGATGGTACTCCTCTAGAAATAATTGGTTTACCAGGAGCAAGTAAAAGATTATCTACTGGCGGTATAGTTGTTGCTTATGATTTTACAGCAATTCCTGAAATTTCTGGAAGTTATTCAGTTCGAATCCCTATAACTCAGAGTATCTTTCCAGAGGGAAACTATGTAGTAAAATCTGAATATTTGGATAATACTGCAACAAAAACTTTCACAATCGTTGATCCTCTTGATTTGAAAGATGGAGCAATTATTTCACTTGACAGAGAAATTTATGGTCTTGGTGATGTTGTCTATCTTTCTGGTATATTGCCTCCAACTAATGATGGAGCAGTTGAAATCTCAGTAACAAAACCAGATGGAACTGTAATCAATTCAGGTGCACCAATTGACAATCAACGTTTTTCATGGTCATGGAATACCCCAATTGCTGAAAGATATCAAAATATTAAAACTGATGATGGGCGCGATGTCATAAAATCTAATTTCGGAATCTATAAAATTAGAGTAGCTACTGACACGTATAGTCAAGACCATTTCTTCAAAGTTTCTGCAGATCCAGAAAATGATTCCTTATCTACAACCCCTCTCTTTGTGACTACTGATAAATCATTGTACAAGGCAGGTGACACATTGAAAGTAACTGGAAATGTTATCAAACGTGAACAAGGTGATGAAGGATTAGTAGTGCCAGAAAGAGTACAGATCAAAGTAGTTGATGGATCTTTCCCATTTAAACAAATTCATGAATCTTTTGTTTATCCAAATCAAGGTGGTGAATTCTCAAGTCTCTTTGAATTAACAATCACAACTTTTAGTGAAGGACCATATATTGTAAAAGCAATTTATACTAATATTCTAGCTGAAGTGGAATTTAGTGTAACTAATGATTTTGTTTTCGGTATTGATGAACCAATATCTCTTTTAGTATTTACTGACAAATCAGAATATTATCCTGGTGATACAGTAATAATTAATGGAAAGCTAAACAAGTTAATCTATATTGAAAAATTTGATGTAAGTGTTATTCAAAAGATAGATGATGAGATAACATGTGGCTCATTTATTTGTGGAACAAATATTGGTCCTACAACTTCTATTCGTCCAAGTCCTTCTGGTTCATTTAATCATGAATTTCTAATCCCTGATTCTGTATCCTCTATAGGATTATACGAAGTAACAGTTGATGCTGACTTTGAAATAAAATTAATTCAATTTACTGTTATTGAAAAACCTAAAACTCCAAAATTTAATACTGTAATTGAGAAAGAAAACCGAATCCCTGAAAAAACAATTTCTATCTTAACTAAGGAAAAAACTACAGATGATATTACTATTGCACCTAGAGTTCTTTCAGGTTCTTTGATTACTCCATCAAGAGATGATCAATCCAGTGTTAATCTAAAGATATCAACTATGTCTGGTATCTGTATCATTGGCCCTGATGCAGATTGTTTAGTTAAAGAATCTACAAGAAAACAAGGACAAATCTATGATGTTGTTGAAATTGATGGAATTAGTCTTAATGTGAGGTATAGTGGTCCAGATGTACGACTAGAAAAATTCAGTATTTTACCTGAATCATCTACCGCATTTTTGCCTGATACAAATTGGAATGTTGAAGTCATTAAAGATGACCAAATTTCACGATTCTATTATAAAATCACATACAAAACTATAGAGTAAATTCAAAATACTGCTCATTTCATAATCGAATGAAGTGAAGTTACAAGTTTTGATGTTTTATCAAGATGATCCAAAAAAATGTACTGCTGCAAAGATGGTAAAATTTGGTCTAGCTCAAAATATCAAGAAAATTGGCAATAAAGGATTGGTTTTAGATCCTTTTTCTGAAAAGACTCTATTACCTAAAGATAGATCTTCAATTAATTCTATTGTTGGAATTGATTGCTCTTGGAATTTGATAGACAAAGCATTTTTTAAAAAATTTAATGGCATTAAACGAAAACTTCCACCATTACTTGCAGGAAATCCTGTAAATTATTCAAAATTAAACAAACTGACTACCGTAGAAGCATTATCTGCATCATTATTCATTATGGGCTTTAAAGAACAAAGTTTAGAATTACTTAATAAATTCAAATGGGGGCATACTTTCTATGAACTTAACCAAAATCTTTTAGATGAATATTCGAAACTTGAAAATGAAAACCAAATAGAATTAATTCTCAAAGATTTTAAATTGTTATAGTTCGTTTCTTTTTAAAATAAATCACTATTCCTATAATGACTAGTATTGGAATTATCAATATTCCATATTCTGGTTCCTTTTCTGTAAATTTTATGTTACTCAATACACTAGTTGGCAATTCTTCTTTGTCATTAGTTACAATAAAACTCGATTCATAAAAATCAGGTTTTAGAACAGAATTTGAAATTGCAAATATCTTGATATTGTTTGCTCCTATTCCTAAATACTTTGTATTTTCTGAAGGTATGTTAATAATAACACTATTTCCCATCATGTCAAATGTCTCTGATGATATCATCTCTCCTTCACTATTTGTCAAAAAGTATAGAATAGAATCTGCATGGTCCGCATTTACTCTAATTTCTAATTTTTCTCCTTGCTGAATGATATTTTTCATTTCTATGTTTGTAATGATTGGAAATTCTGGTTTTACAAATTCTGCCCATTTTCCAATTTTAAATGGGTATGAATCATCATTAAATGCATTTACTGTTATTGTTCTTGCTTCTGGTGAATATGATTCTAAATAAAATGGACCATTACTAATCACTGCATGATTCTTATCATCAATCCATTTTATTGATGCATCATATCTATTTTGAAAATATTGAGAATTTTGATAATTTTCTTTTAATGCTGCAGGAACAAAGTCCAAATCCTTGAATTCTTGTAAATTTTCTTTGATAATATTTGCATCTTTTGGAATAATTAATGATAACCAGCTTACATTTTTACTTGTAGCTCCAGATCTTGAAAATGAAACTTTTCCATCAATAACTGCTTTCTCCATGGCAGATGAAATTTCCCATGGCATTGTGTTCCATAATACTGCCCAATCTGCAATCTCACCTTCATCAAAATGCCAATAATCAACATAAACTTCTATTGTATCCTCATCAATTGAATTCACACCGATAATTGTTTTAATCATCTGCGAAGCTCTTGGTGTAAATTCTGTGTCAAAAGTTTTGTCATTTGCATCTGTTTGTGTTCCCCATTCTATTGTGAAATATAATGAGTGTAAAATGTCATTGATGTCCATCCTTTGTCCATTATGCCAATTACTAAATTCAAAATCAAATGTTACCTTACTTGTTGCAAACGTATCTGGAGTAATATTTTCCCATTTCTGAAATATTGGATTCCAAATTTTTGCCTCTTGAGGAACACTTAGTTTTTCATTGGGTCCTGCAGTTTCAACTTGCCATTTAGCTCTAACAGGAAATGTTTCTCCTGTGAATGGATGCTTGAATGTTGCAGGATCTGAAATAATTCCCCAAATGTGTCTACTATAAGTATCCGATAATCCCATAACTGGGTTCCATGCTCCTTGATAGATTTGTTTTACACCAATTACAAACTTATCACTATTACTTTTAGCATTAATTGGAGTGAATCTACTTGGAACTCCTGCTCCAAAATCATTTACAATTCCCTCAACATTTTCATTTGCAACATATTGATCAATTTTACTTGCTATAAAAATTCTAACAGATTCATTTATTCCTTCGACAACTGCTTCTTGGATCAACTCTGATCTTTTTTCTGATGACTCAAAACCACCAGTGTATATTTTCTGTGTAAGTTCATCTAATCTATCATTTTTGTAATTCCAATAAGATGGGTTATTGAATCCTGGCATACTTGAAAACCAAGGAGAATACATTTGACCTAATCCTACAGAATCATATCTTACAAATGCAGAACGTGCCCAACCTTCAGTGTATAAACTCCACTTCAAATCAGAAGGATTTGAGCCATACACAACAACAAATGCTTTGTTAAGATCTCCAAAATCTTTTTTCACTGTGAATCCAATTTTTTGTAATTCAGCTGCTAATATTTCACCTATTGATTTTCTGACTGGATCATCACTTCTGATAAAAATTGTAATTGTTATTGGTTTTGAATCAAATTGCCATTTTTCGTCAATTTTAACAGCACCTTTTTCTTTTAACACCTGAGAGATAATTTTTTCTGCAAGTGTAGGATTGTATTTGAAATTAAATGTCTCTAATTGTTCAATAACTGTAAGATATTCTGGATCTGATGGACTATAGTATGAAATAATTGGAAATCCAAATCCACCCATCAATTCATTTACAATTAATTTTCTATCAATCAAATAATTTAATGCAAATCTAATGTCTTTACTTGAAAATGGATTAAATTCTTCAGAATCTGCGGGATTGACTAGAATACTATATGATCCTCCTGTAGAATCAAAAACTTGTAACCCTTCTCTTGCTTGATGGTTCTCTAACCTATCTGGTGAAATTCTATAATAATAGACATCTAAATTACCATTCCGTACTTCTTCTAAAGCTATATTTTCATCAAGATATTGAATGAATTTTACTGAATCAAAAAATGTACTTTTTTCTGCATATGATTCATCATACATTATAGTTGCAATTGAAAGAGCTAGTATGACAACTAGCAATTTTATCATAATCATAATTTAAAACGCTTGTAATAAAATCTATGTTATAATACCCTGAGATTCTTATCTACTAAAACCTATATCACTCACATGAATCAAAACATGCAGTTGAAAATTCATCCTAAAATGATTATTGGACTTCGAGGAATTATTGTAGGTGGAATATCAATTGAGGATTTTTCAGTCGTTACAAAACTAAATGTCGTTGACTCTAAAACTATTTTAGATGAATTCATAAAAAATAATATTGGAAAAAAACAAGATAATTCATATTATTTTGAAGATGGTGATAAATTAAAAATTGCTGTAAAATTGCTTGAAAATGGTTCTCCTATAGATGAAATTTCAATTGCACTAGATTGGAAAGATTTTGAAGGATTGACTGCTGCAATTTTGAAATCAAAAAATTTTGCAGTAATCAAGAATTTAATATTGACTAAACCTAGAATGGAAATTGATGTAATTGGTATTCGATTGGGTATTGCAATTTTAATTGATTGTAAACATTGGAAGCGTTATAGTGTTTCATCATTATCAACTGTTGTAAAAAAACAAATTGAAAGAACAAAACACTATGTCTCAAAAACTCAGGGGACAATCGCCGTACCTGTAATTGTCACCTTGTATAGAGATAAGGTAGATTTTATTGAAAACGTACCCATAGTACCTATTTTTCAATTTGCTTCATTCATTGATGAGTTTTATGGAAATATTGATCAAATGAAGACTATAGAAACAAACTAGTTATGAAAAAACACACTGCACCAATCATAAATCCTTTTGATAGTTTCAAAGAGTTGTCAAGTGCTTTGGAAAAGTCTTCAAATATGCTCTGCCCCATGATTTTCACATCTGCTTGGTTTTCCAATATTTCATACTTTGCAGATGTTGTTTTTGTTTCAGCATTTGTGGCAATACCCAAAAACCATTTTGATAATTTTTCAGAATCTGTCATCAAACCTAATTGATAGTATCCATTTCTGTTTCTAGCTTTAACTGGGGCATAATGCGTGTCTGATGTACAAATCTCTAAAAGATTATACCCTTTTTTTGCAAAATTTTCTACGATTTTCTCTCTTACTCCATTTTCCATGTTATTTGCATCTGCCCATCCTATGAAATATTTTTT
>JADFJY010000068.1 GCA_022565935.1 Nitrososphaerota archaeon | reverse complement strand
AGAATATCATAAAGTGTTACTTCTAAAACCCTACCTATTGCTTTTTCATCATCTGTAATTGGAATATAGGCAATTGGAACAACGTTAAATGATTCTGGAGCATTTACTGTAATCCAACGCTTTTCTCTCCACTTGTCTTTAGTGCGACCTTTTCTACGTGCCAATTATTATCGACCTTTAAACCCAAAATATAAGGGTATGTTACTAGATCTCTTTCTGATTTCCCATGTAACTCTGTAAAACCTTGGGAATTGTAAAATGTCCATCTTTTGTTTGATTGTTTTCCATTATTGAAACCATAACTCTAGTTGTAGCAACAAGAGTACTGTTAAGTGTGTGTACATATTGTGTATCTTCATTTGTTTTATCCCTAAATCTAATCTTCAATCTTCTTGCTTGATAGTCTAAACAGTTTGAACATGAAACAATTTCTCTGTAAGCATTTTGCCCTGCCATCCACGCTTCAATATCATAAGTCTTTGCTGAAACTTTTCCCATGTCTCCAGTTGATAGCAACATTACTTTGTGTGGAATCTCCAATTTCTGATAAAATTCTTCTGCAACTGCTAACATTTTTTCATGCTCATTCCAAGAATCTTCTGGTCTTGAAAATACAAACTGTTCAATTTTGTCAAATTGATGTACTCTAAAAATTCCTTTTTGATCTCTTCCATGTGCCCCTGCTTCTTTTCTAAAACATGGGCTTATACCTGCATATCTTATAGGTAGATCTTTTCCTTCAATGATTTCTTTTGAGAGCATTGCAGCCATTGCATGTTCAGATGTTCCAATCATGTATAGATCTTCATCTTCAATCTTGTAGATTACATCTTCAAAGTCATCAGCAATAACTGCTCCCTCCATTGATTCTCGATTAATCATGTAAGGTGGTTGAACAAGTGAATATTTTTTTTGTGTTAGATAATCTAATGCAAAGTGAATTAGTGACTGATTTAATCTAACAAGATCATTTTTAAGAAAATAAAATCTAGCTCCTGCAACTTTTGCTGCTCTTTCCAAGTCAACTAAATCTAAATTTTCAGAAATATCAATATGATCACTTATTTTAAAATCAAAATTTGGTATGTTTCCCCATTTTCTTATTTCTTTGTTAACATTTTTATCTATTCCAATTGGAACTGATTTGTGGACTAGATTTGGAATTGTTAATGCCAATCTAGAATAAGTATTTTCAATAGTTTCTTGCTCTGATTCTAATTTTGCAAGTTCAGCTGAGACATTTTTCATCTCATCTAAAATTGATGATGCATCTTCACTTGCCTTCTTTTTTTGCGAAATCTCTAATGCTACTCGATTTTTCTTTTTTCTTAGTTCATCTGTTTTAATTATAAATTCACGCCTTTTTTGATCAAATTCTATTAATTCATCTAAATTAAAATCCACATCTCTTGCTTTGAGCATATCTCGAATAATCTGTGGTTTTTCTTTGATTAATTTTGGATCTAACATTACTCAATCACCTTTAATGCAATCTGTACATGCTCTAATACTTCATCAATTGTTCCAATAAGTTGCTTCATGTTATCCTTACTTTCAAAATTAAAAACTAGTTTGTTATCAATATTTTCAACATAAAGACTCAATCCTTCTGGAAAATTTACGTTATCAGGTTCTAATGCTTTTTTGACAGTTTCTGCCTTTTCTTTTGATATGTTATTGAGAACTACCTGTACTTGACACGTTAACGACATTTACTATCAAATAATTAAGAAATTCATCCAATTTGTCTTTAGTTATTTTAGCTCCTGCTGCTGCATCATGACCTCCTCCAACACCATCGAATTTTTCAGCACCTATTCTCATTAATTCACTAAGATTTATGTCAGATTTGCAACTATATGACTTTCTTGATGAAAACTTTATTGTATTTTCTTCACCCTTTGTTCTCAAAATTATAATTTTTCCAGCATTTTTAGGCGATCCTGCAATCAATGATGAAATAGTTCCAGTCATTGTCTCTGGTACTATATCTTCACCATTCACCATTACACAAGTTTCACTTTCTGAAATTCTCCATCTTTCATTTGATAAAATATTCATATATTCTCTAATCTTCTTTCTATATTCTGTCAAAATGGTTTCACCCTCTCTTAGAATTTGGTTTCTATCTCCCATGCATATTGCCATTCCAACACCAGAATGATTAATTCTTCCACAAGAGTTTAGCATAGTTGAAAATTCTCTTCCATCTCGCAAGAAACTTCTCTTGTCCTCTCTTGGAAATGTATAGGTATATCCAATTAATTCTGACATGATTTCAGTAGCGTTTTTTCCAGAAGTAAATTTAGTAATTGATTCAATTACTTGTCTTTTTTCTTCTTCATTTAGTTCTGCTGGAACTCTCCATCTTCCTTCATCCTTTAACTGAATTCCTGATGAATTTAGAAGTGAAAGGCATGCATCTCTGTTCCATGTTAATCCTTCGATAAATGGCTGTGAAGTAAATGCCAAAGCATCAGGAAGTGGTCTAGTCTCTCTTCCAACTAATAATAAATCTAAATCAATATCTACCAAACCCTGTTCTTTGGCAGTATTGGCAATCTCAAAATTCTTGCCTGTAAATGATTTTCTTTCTCCTTGATCTTGTCTATCACCTAATGCAGAAACAACTGCAATAGCAGACAAATCTGAATTTCTCTCATCAAGTGCCATTGATGCAAGATATGCCATCCCACCTGCACTAATCTCAACTCCTCCATCTATCCCATATTTCCAAGCATTGATGACATTTTGATTATCCAACTCTTCTTCTGGAATCTGGTGATGATCTAAAACAATCCAATTATCTCCTAGAGATTCGTTTAGATCTTTTGCAAAACCTCCTCCAAGATCTGTTACTATGTGAAAATCTCGAGAATCTGTTTTGAAAGAGTCTACTACTTTTTTATTAAATTCTTTTGATGTTCTGACAGTACATTTGGCACCTGCTCTGATTAGAGCTTTGGTAATAATACTCCCAGATGAAAGTCCATCACAATCAATATGGGTTGTAACAAAAATTGATTTTTTAGACTTTACACAATCTAAAATTTTATCTTTGAAAAATGAAAGTGACTCGTCAAGTGATTTTGTCATTACTCTAATTGAGCAACTACGGATTTATATTTCCAAGTTTTAGGAATCCTTTCTATTCTTTTGTAGTAAACAGACAGTCTGTGAACTTTGGCTTCAATTAATTCCAAAGATCTAACATTTCTGTTGTCCCCTTTGTTTACTTTGAGGTGCTTTTGAAGACCAACTGCTTTTTTGACAATATTTTCAAGATCTTCTGGCATTTCTGCTTTCAAATCATTTTCTTCTAGAATCTCACCAATACTTTTTTTGGTAATTGGTTTGATTAAAGGAATTGCGTGTTGATCTCTTAATTTATTTCCGATTTGACTAGGAGTTAATCCTTCTTTTGTGTATTTTACGACTAATTCTTCAATTTCTTTGGAACTAAGTGTTACCCAAGATGGCGCACGTAGTGTTGTTGGTCTAATAGAATGTGATTTACCATGTCTATGTGTGTGCATTCGTCCCATGAATCGGCTGTTTCTAGAACAAAATTAAACGTTACTTTTACTGATCTCGTATATTGTATCAAAAATTAGAGTTCAGAATAAAAGTTAAATAAGTCACTGGCTTCAAAACGAATAGGTAAAACAATATGAATACAAAAGTACTTTTTGCAGCAATGTTAGTTGCTGTATTCACCATGGGTTATTATGCAGATAATACAGTAGCATTTGCACAATACATGGGTAACGTTGGTTCTCAGGGCGAAACTGGTAAATATACACTAGAAGAAGCACTAGAACTTCAGCGTCGAAGAATTGAATCTATTGAAGCAAACCCTCAAGCTGGTTCAGGAACTCCAGTTCTTAGTGCAGATGGTATTTTCGGAGCAGCAGCAATTACAGCTATAGTCTTTGGTACAATGTCAGGAGCCTTGTTCCTTAAAGGACGATCTGGCAAGTACGCCGCAATGGGCAGAGGATAATCTCTCATTTTTCTCTTATTTTATTTTCATCTTTAGTGAATACTGATCTTGTACTTTGTGATAATAAAAGAAATGTATATATCGCACAAATAGAGTCAAAATATTATGATTCCTATCGTAGGTACTTTCCTAAGTATTCTGTCATCAATAACAGGACAATTAGGACCAAACTATGATCCATTATTCTATGATGTAATGATTTACATCTTCGGAACCATAATGTTCACAATATTCCTTCTTGGAATGATCTCATATCACTTACGTGTACATGGATGGGCTTACAAAGATAATCGTGAAAGATGGGTTGACGAATTAGACAGACACTTTGAAAGAGAGGGTATTGGTCTGATTCCAGACAACGGAAAATATTGGTAAACTTCCTTTCTTCTTTTCATTATTTTTAGAGAATTTTAATTGAATATTTACTAATTTATTTTTTTGAAAAACTTGATTTTGTACAAAGTCTGAAACTTTTAATTTTCTGGTGGTAGGAAGTCACTGTCTTTGGATTCATCATATGCCTTTGAGGTAAATACTAACTTGTAGTGATATCCATCCTGTAATGGATGGTTGATGAAACGAGATGATTCTTTACCATTGACAAAAACTGTTGATTTGTCCTGATCCATGTCTCTTAGAGGAAAGTCCCACATCCACAAAAAGTGACCTATCTCCCATGGATATTCATCTTCCCATTCTGCATAAATTGTTCCATCATTAGTTAATGTGTACATGGCTCTTTGACATTCTTCATCAGTCAATCCAATATTAGCTGGAATGTCTGCTTTCTTGCCATCAATTATCAGTTCCAGCGTTGCCTTAATTTTGTATGGAGTCTCCCTATCATTAATGCAAACTTTGAGAGGATTATTTTGATCGATTTGTCCTGTAATAAGATGCATTCCTATACCTGCTGACATTGCAATAATTACAGTTATTGCTAAAAACTTTAGTATTTTCTTACGTTTTACAGGGTCACCCATTCCAGGCCAAATCATAATGATGATTTTAGGTGGATTCCTTAAAGTCCTTTCTCTTAATTATAAATTATTTTATGTATCTATTTTGTCTTCTGTTTTTTACAACAAAACTTGGTTTGATAATTATGAAAATCATATTGATTACTTAGAAAATGAAAAAGAAAGGTTGGTTGTTTAAATTACTTGCCAGGGTCGTGTTGCAAACGTGATTACATATCCAACACCAATTATGATTGATTGGTATGCGATATTGGTATATGGAATTGGTTTGATTATTGGCTCTCCTTCAACGACAACTGTTTGACCTGGACCAAGTCCTGGACCTACATTTGCTACATTGAGTTGGGTATGTACGTGGTAAACACCTGCTTCAAGTGCTTTTGCAGAAAGTCTGTATTCAATGACCGCATTTCCTGAAATGTCAAAGACATTTCCTGGTGGGTCTCTTGCCAACATTTCCCATCTGTTTCCAGCATTAGTAGATTCTGAGAAAATGGATAACCATCCTCTAAGGTCTCTCTCTACAAGACTGACTAAAGTTCCTGAAAGTATTATGGTTTCGCCAGTTTGAAGGGATTGTCTGTTAAAGGTTTCATCTTCAATTCTAATGAAACGACTCTGGAGTTGTGCTTGGACACCGTGTGCATCTGCAGTTGGAAGAATGGTTTCAACCCAGTTGAAACCTAATGTTCCTAGGGCAAGTACCATAGCTAATCCAATTATGAGAATCTTTTTTTCGACCATAATTATCCCTAATATTCAGAAAGATAGTACACGTCGTTATATGTTTTACCTTCATAACAAGGATCGATGTATAGTCAATGTTAATCATTGATGATTAACAACCAAAGTGGCAAAAAAATGTTGAAATTATTTCATTTTCAACAATTTCAAGTTAATTATTTTCAAATCTTTTTAAAAATTTGATGAATAATTTCATAAAACTTCATTACTTTCAAAACTCTTACTTTATATTCTAAATTTACATGATTAATACTATGGCACAGATGCCCGCATTAATCCCAAAAGAAGTTGAGATTCAGAGACTAAAGAAACTCTGGCTCATGATAATTGCTCTGGGATCCATTGCAGCATCAGTCGAAGTAGATAACTTCGTTGATGGTTCTCTACATCAGACTTCTATCAGAGACAGTGCATTCACTCCAGCTCATTGGTGGTTGTATTCACACTTCATTGCACTACCACTTGGATGGGGAGCAGCAGCAATCTATGATAGAAAAGTACCAATTCTTAGAGGTCCAAATAATTCAATGAACACAGGTTTGAAGATGACTATTCTTGGTTATCTTGCAACTATGTTTACAATTGGAATCAATGAGATGTGGCACTTCTGGTTTGTAGAAGAAATATTTTCGGTTCCGAATCACTGGATGTTTAACATGGGTGTAGTTGTTGCATTCATGG
>JADFJY010000004.1 GCA_022565935.1 Nitrososphaerota archaeon | reverse complement strand
CGAATTAAACCAAGTTTCATGCGCTTTATCAACTCTTAGATTTATGATCGATTTTGTTCCCATTGTGAATTGAATTTTTTTTCCTTTAAACTGACCAATTAGTTTGAATGAAACATTCCCCTTTTTGAGAATATTCTCCAATTTTTTGAGATTTTTCTTCGCTATTACTAAAAGATACCGAGAATGACTTTCAGAAAATAAAATTCTGCCAACATCGAGTTTCTCGCCAGGGACTTTATCTAATAAAATATTACAGCCTATTTGGTTTATCATACATAGTTCAGATACTGCAACTGCCAAACCGCCCTTTGAGCAATCATGTGCAGATTTTAAAAGGTGGTTTTGAATTATTTTTAATACAATTTTCATATTTCTCTTTGATTCTGTAAAGTTAACAGAAGGACATTTTCCTCCAATAAAGTTGTGAATATATTCATAGTATTCAGAACCACCCATCTCATCTTTAGTATCTCCAATAATTACAAGAGAATCACCATCTGTAATCTTTTGTGGAACAAGTGGGGTTTTATCGATAAGTCCCAAGACACAAATGAGAGGAGTTGGTTTGATTGGCCCTGCTGGGGTTTCGTTATACAAGCTGACCTTGCCTCCAATACATGGAATTTTTGTATCATTAGCAAAATCAGCTAATCCCTTTAGAGATTCTAAAAATGTCCAAAATATTTCAGGATCTTTTGGATTTCCAAATTGTAGATGATCAAGCATACCAACTGGTTTGGCTCCAGTACAAACAACATTTCTGCATGCTTCCTCAAAGCAACCAATTGCACCTTCTCGTGGATTAATGTAACATTGTTTTGGATTTCCATCAATCTTTACTGAAAGAAATTTTCCATTATCTAATCGTAAAACGGATGCATCATGTCCTGGTTTTACAACAGTCCGAATACCAACTTCATGATCATATTGTCCATAAACCCAAATTTTACTTGCAATGTTTGGTGCTGCAAGTAACGTCATCATTGTTTTAGAATAATCAGAGATTGGTTCTAATTTTTTTTCTTTTTCAATTGTTTTCAAATATACTGGCTTTTTTGATGGTAAATCAAGAAGAGTTGCATTTGCAACAACATCAGTAGGAAGATTTGCAAATGTTTTTTTACCTTTTTTCACATGCATTCGCTTGTCTGATTTTATGTGACCAATTACAGAGCAGGTAATACGAAATTTTTTACAAATTTCTTGCAGTTTTTTTAATTTAGTTTTATTTGTGACAATTAACATTCTTTCTTGTGACTCAGATACCATGATTTCTTCAGGACGCATGTTTGATTCACGGGTATGAACCAGATCAACATCCATCTCAATTCCAACTCCTAATGTATCTGCAGTCTCTGAAATGGCACAAGATAAACCGCCGCCGCCAAGGTCTTTCATGGCATTGATTAATTTTTGATTTCTTGCCTCCAAAATTACTTCTATGATTAATTTCTCAATAAATGGATCTGGGATTTGAACTGCAGAGCGATCTTCTGATTCTAAAGAATCTGAAGCAAACTGAGAACCACCCATTCCATCTCTTCCTGTAAAGCCTCCAAGTAACACAACCAAGTCACCCTTCTTGGCATGATTTTTTATCAGATTCTTTTTTTTACCAAACCCAATTGCTGCGACATCAACTAATGCATAATTTTTATAGCATTCATCAAACTCAACTTCTCCTCCAATTGTTGGAATGCCTAAACAGTTTCCATAATCAGCAATTCCCGTAACTGCATTTTTAAAAAGCCATCTTGCGTGTTGATCTGTTTCTATATTTCCAAAACGCAGTCCATTAAATATTGCAATTGGTCTTGTACCTGCAGATAAAATATCTCTAATTACACCGCCAACACCAGTTGCAGCACCACCGTATGGTTCAACAGCTGATGGATGATTATGACTTTCAATGTGTGCTGTTACAACATAACCATCGCCAACATCTAAGACGCCTGAATCATATCCTTTCTCGTGAATTACAAGGGGTCCTTTCATAGGTAGTATTTTGAGATGTTTTTTTGATGATTTGTAAGAGCAATGCTCAGACCACTCTGCAGCTACAATTTGTAATTCGGTAGTAGTAGGATCTCTTCCAATTTTTGATTTTAACTCAGATAGTTCTTGAGATTCAAGACTCAATTTTTAACACCCATTTTTACTAATAGAGATTCAAAGATAAGTGAAGAAGGGTTATTATCAAAAGGATTAATTTCTGATTCAACTGCTCTTTCTGGATGAGGCATCATGCCAACAACATTTCCGTCTTCATTACAGACACCAGCAATTCTATGTGATGAACCATTTACAACTTGACTATACCTAAATACAATTTGATTTTTTCTCTTTAATTTTTTTAGAGTATCATTATCAACATAATATCGCCCCTCTCCATTTGCAATAGGTATTGGGATTTTCTCATGTAATTTGAATTGATTTGTAAATGGAGTTTTATTATTTTCAACAATCAAATTTGTCCACTCACACATAAAATTCAGAGATTCATTTTTGAGTAAAACCCCAGGAAGTAATCCGGATTCTACAAGTATTTGAAATCCATTACATACACCTAAAATTGGAATACCTTTTTCTGCCATCTTTTGAACATCTTTAATGATTGGACTATGAGCTGCTATTACTCCTGCTCTGAGTCGATCTCCATAAGAGAAGCCACCGGGAAGAATCACTGCATCAATATTTTTTGGAAGACTCGTCTCATGCCAATAATATTGGGCATCAAGATTAAAGACATCAGTTAGTACGTGATACATGTCACGATCACAGTTACTACCAGGAAAAACTACAACCCCAACTTTCACAATTATATTTACACTAAGCGATATTTAATTGGAATCTAATCTAAAAACTCTAAGAATCAAAAATATCTATTGTCACTTTGCTCACCATAGGATTGTATATTCGCAGTTCATCGCAAATCTCTTGTACTTTTGATTTAGCAGTTTTTTTATCTTTTTCTTTGATTGTGAATTTTAACATCTTTGCAGTCTTGATATTAGAAACTGTTTTGTGGGTTCCTTTTAGAACTAGATCATTCAAAATAGTGTCCCCTTCAGGATCACTGATACCAGGTTTATTTTCAATGATTACGTGAACAGTAAAAATCGCCATTAATGAATTTCAATTTTAAATCGAGATTAATTTATCTTCCGAATAATTTTGTGCATTTAAACAAATTTAGAAAGACACATCAGATCATAATTAAAAATAGAGGTAGTCTTAGAAAAAAATTATGATTGTATTATGCTTTGAATTTTTTGAGTCCCTCAGATACCACTAGATTTAGAACGTGTGAAAAGCTGATGGATTTTGGAGAAGTTCTGATCATCTTTGCTTGAATGTTTCGAAGTTTTTCAACATTTTGTGAATCCAACACAATAGTTATCCTATCGCCCATAATTGAATTACTGTGATTTCATATAAAAGAAGATCACCGTATTCTACTATGCAAATAGATATTGGAATTTATAACAGAATATTTTATCATATTATATAATGGCAAGATCTAGATATTGGAAAATTACATCAGATGAGATGGATGGTTTTGCGTATGATGAAAGTAAATTACTAAACTGGGAAATTAAATGTATTAGAGAACCAGAAGAGAAGGCAATTTTTATTGGTGTTTTCATGTTTAAACACGGTACTGCATATGACTATGAATCAGTAAAAGGAATCTGTTTCTATTACAATAATATTGAAAAAGAAGAAATCCCAAAAATCACCAGTTTCCTTCAAGAAAAATATAATGGTAAACAGATTGAAAAAGGAGATAGGATTTTTCTTAAAGGCTCAAAAGAAATCTATTCCAGCAAAGACATCGGAGACCTGGCAAAAGAGATGGAATCAAAATTCAATACAAAGGCCGTAATTTCTTTAGAGTTTGAGGATTTGACAACTGAACAACTCAAAGAATCAGGACTGCCAGAAGCAAAACTATTACCAATTCCCACATAATTGATATAGCTTAAAACACAAAGATATTAGATGTCAGAGCTAGATGGAGTTAATCGACACCTCGAAGAATTAAGAAAAAGATTACTTAGAATTGTATTAGTTATCGGTATCATTACTGCAGTTATTCTATTTTTTCATGCAGAACCAATTCAAGTAGGACAAATTACATTATACTATCCCACACCTGAACCATTAGATAACATTGCAGCACAAATTACTAATCATATGAAACACAATCTTGTTCCAGAAGATGTTCAATTAATTCAAACAGCCCCCGGCCAAGCTTTCTTTGCTCAAATATACATTGCAGCACTTGTAGGTGTTGTAGTTGGAATGCCATTTATTATCAGAGAGCTAGTAGGATTCATCAAACCAGCACTAAAAGAAAATGAAATCAATGTTAGTAGAAGTATTTCAATTCCAGCACTAGGTCTGTTTATTGTAGGTTGTATCTTTTCTTATAATTTTGTAATTCCATATATTTTGGAATTTTTGTACAGATATGGTGAATCTGCAGGACTACTAACCTTTCTTAATATTATGGATTTTGTTACCTTTGTTTTACAATTTTTGTTGGCATTTGGATTTTCATTTCAGCTTCCACTTGTAATGTATGCAATATCGGCATCAGGAATGGTTGATTCAGACTTTTGGAGAAAAAATATCAGATATGCAATTGTTGCAATTGTAATTTTTGGTGCAGTGATTACACCAGATGGAAGTGGTGTAACGATGTGGTTTATTGCAGTTCCAATGATTATTCTTTATGTCGCAGGCATGATAGTCATTGAGCGTAAAGAACGCAAAAAGTTGAACACTTAAATCTTAAATCATTGAAATAATTTATTATGCTTGGAAGCACTGAGATTATCGTATTAGTTGTAGTAATTGGCGTGTTAATTTTTGGTGCAAAAAAGATTCCAGAACTTGCAAAAACATTTGGTAAAGCCAAAGGAGAATTTGAGAAAGGAAAGATACAAGGTGATAAAGAACTCAAAGACTTCAAAGGAGAAATAGATAATATCACCAAAGATAAGGAAGTAAAATCTGACTAATTTTCAGCAATTTTCGCAAAATCATCTAAAATTTTAGAATAATCATGTTTAAACTTGTTTTTTCCAAACATTTTTGAAATTTTCATTTTTCCCTTTAATTTTAAATCCACATCAACTACAATTTTTGTTCCTTCTGAAACTGTAATGAATTGTTGTTTGATGTAACTACCTTTAGCATCACCGCCAATAATAAAAATCTCATGTAGAACTGGCTCGGTAGTAACATGTTTTGCCATGATTAGTAGTTCCAAATCTCCAAGAATCATGTGCTCTTCTACCACAGAAATATTTCCTCGAACTGAACGCACTCTTACTGATGGAAAATGTTGAGGAATTAATTTCTGATAGTTATCATAATTTGATAAAATTTCAAAAACAATTTCTCTTTTTGCATTAACTATTTTTTCTAAAGAGAACTTTGTCAACTGTAATTTAGAGAGTGCCCCATCGAGGGTATAAATTGTGCTCTATGTTAAACTGGTCCAAACACTTTCCCACCCCATGATTAATAATATCATCAATTGATTTGGGTTTTGTATAAAATTCAGTCACAGGAGGTAAAATTACAACTCCTAATCGGGATAACTTTAACATGTTTTCTAAATGAATTGCAGAAAGTGGAGTTTCTCTTGCCATTAAAATTAGTTTTCTTGATTCCTTTATTGTAACACCAGCAGCTCTTGCAATTAATGTTTCATCATATCCATTTGCAATTGCAGATAACGTTTTCATGCTACATGGTACAATAATCATTCCATCAACTCTATGAGTTCCACTTGAAACACTTGATGCCATATTTTTTTCATCTGAAGTGCTAGTTGCAAGTGTTTTTACATAGTCAGCAGTGTATTCAGTCTCCATGGAAATACATTTTACAGCCCACTCGGACATTATCAAATGAGTATCAACATCAAGTTTTTTGAGAATCTCAAGCATTCTAATTCCATAAATAACTCCAGTACTGCCAGTAATACCAATAATTAATTTCATTAACTAATCTTAGATACTATGGTATTTTATGTATTAGATGTTGAAAAATCTTTAACACTAAATATTTTGCGTCTCATCGTTTTCTGCATCTTTCTCTAACTCTTTTCTTGCTTTTCTTCGTTTAAACCACAAAGAAATTCCAAGTGCAGTCATTACAGGTAACAAGATTACTCCTACCATCTGCAACTCAAAATAATATAACACATCTAAAATCAGATATTGATTAAAAAATACCTTATGGTTTATGCCTATTTGATAAATTGAAAATTAGCTATATTAGATCCCATAATCTACGAATAATGTGATTAAGAGTTCAGAGATAAAGAAGATAGTAAATGAGTATTCTGATGTCAGAATAGGAGTTCTTGGCAGTCACTCTGCACTTGAAATTATGGATGGTGCAAAAGATGAGAACTTTCAAACTAGTGTTTTTTGTCAAAAAGGAAGAGAAGTACCATATCAAAGATTTTCCAGAATTGCAGATGAAATCATAGTGTTAGATAAATTCAAAGATTTGGCTTCAGCCAAAATTCAGAAAAAGTTACGTGAATCAAATACGATTATAGTTCCACACAGATCACTTACTGTTTATCTTGGATACAAAACAATAGAAAATACATTCAAAGTGCCAATTTTTGGAAATCGAAAATTATTCCAAGCAGAAGAGAGAACCGCAAAGAAAGGACAATACTATCTGTTAGAGAAATCTAGAATAAAATATCCTAAATTATTTAAAGATCCAAAAAGAATCAATAAACCCTGCATTGTTAAGGTTCAAGAAAAAAATAGACCGCTAGAAAGAGCATTTTTTACAGTTTCATCTTACAAAGATTACAAGGAACAATCAGAAGCAAAAATCAAACGAGGAATTATCTCAAGAAAAGATCTAGAAAAATCAAGTATTGAAGAATTAGTAATTGGAACTTACATGAATTTTAACTTCTTTCATACACCCATTTCAGACCAAGTTGATTTTATTGGAATTGAAAGAAGATTACAAACAAATATCCATGATTTCAATGCACTTCCTGCAAAACAACAACTTGAGATTAACATAGATTTACAAAATATAGAAGTGGGTCACACACCTGCAAGCATTAGAGAATCATTGCTTGAAAAAGTAATCAGGATGGGAGACAAGTTTGTAGCAACAGTCAAAAAAGAATATGCCCCAGGAATTATTGGACCGTTCTCACTTCAAAGTGTAATCACAAAAGATTTGGAATTAATTGTATATGATGTATCTTTACGTGTTCCTGGAAATCCAATAGTTGCAACTACAAGCCCTTACACAAAATATCAATATGGTGAAACCTTCGGGGTAGGAAGGAGAATTGCAATGGAGATTAAACGAGCCCAGGAAGAAGATCGTCTTGATGAAATTGTTACATAAGTAACTAAAAACCAAAAATATATTTCCAGCAAAAATTATCGGTTTTTGTTAATTGGTTAGATTAAGAAGAATAGCTAGCATTTTCCTAGACATATTACAAGTTAGGAGTTCAAAATTTGCCTAAAAAGTGTTAATTGGTATCAGCATACTTTCTTGAATGTCAAACCGTTTCAATCATTCAGTCCAATACGAAAGGTATTCAATTTATTTCCATTCTAACCAATTAACAAAAGGAATTTTCTAGCTTAGAATAATAATTTTATGATAGAGTCGAATCGTGCCTTTATGATGATTATGACTAAAATTCTTAATTCTTAGTTTGATGTAAAAAATTCATGAAACCTGTAATAAAATAATATTCGCAAACTATTTTTTAGCAATTAGAATACAAAAAATTATGGGAAAAACTATCTTCATCAAAGAAATTATCACCATAGAGAAAGAACCTAGACTTTGTCCTACTTGTGAGAAAGAAGATAAATTGGAAAAAGACGTTATTAGAGAAGACAGATCCCGTGGAAAAACAATTCTTTGTTCGCGATGTGAAGCATTAATCATAGTCACAAATCATAATCTAAGACAAGTAGAATTATCATCAATTAATGATGACACTATAATGCTAAAAGAACCTCACCTAATTAGAAAAGTCACATACTAAGTATTAGATTTTGCAAGTAATTCCTGAATTACATAACCTCGAACACTTGATATTTCCCAATCTCTCAGATTAGCGTTCATGCATTCCTCTTTTATTACAAGACCCACAAGACCCGTACTCCAGATATGTTTTGCAGGATCATACATTTCAATAATTTTTCCATGTTTTTTGATTTTAATTCCTCCATGGCATCTTTCAATTACCTGTAATGCCACTTTTTTGTAGAGTTTATCAAAATTAACCATACTGTAAATTCATTTGCTCACATCAAAAAGGTTCTGATTTTTTGATTGAATAACAATAAACTAACGAAATACAAACAAAAATTGCTGATGATTAATCAACAAACTAAGCTATAACTGATAGATGATGAATTTGCCGAATTATGAAGCATATTTTAAAATCAAGAACGGATTTCATGAACATTAATTATCATGAACAAAGGAGGAGACAAAGCTTCCGGATTATCAATACTCTCCCAAACAAAGACCTGAATATGATAATTTCCAGATTCGTTTGGAATCCAAGACTGTGCTGGAGAAAATGATTGTCTTGGAGATAGGGAACCAGTCAACCAAGATAATGAAATCACAACATCATCATCATTTTTTACTTGTGTAATATATGCAAAGTTTTGTTGAACATCTTGATTATTTGAAATATCAGCCATTATCATTATTTGTTCATTAACAAAATGAATTTTTTCCTGAGATGAAACTTGAGCAGTAATTGGCTCTGCAAATACATTTCCCATGCTTGTGAGAATCAAAAATACAGATAGTATTAGAATTTTCATAACTAGTATTAGTAGGATTGATATTTAATTTATCAAATGAGTAAATTACCTGAAAAATTTCCAGAATATTTGATCATGTATAAAACACTTTCAAAGAAAGTTAAAGAATTGAAAGTAAAAAAAGAAAACACTCAAGAAAATGAAATAGATGAAATACAATTAAAAATTCACAATTATCAAAACGAACTAAATAAAATTGAAAAAATGTTTCCAGATAATTTTTTTGATAACAAATAAATTATCTCTGAGAAATATGCTATACTTCCATTGTTTCTTTGAGTAGATTCTTTCTTACAAGAATTGGAATTGTATAGTATGATGCAAGTGTTATGGCATCAGACGCACGATAGTTTCTCAAAATAAGGTCTTTTTTGCCTGTAAAGTATAGATTTGCGCGTAACACTTCACCACTCTCATAGATTTTTACTTTAACTAGAAGCAAGTCATTATGGTCACAAATCTCTTCAATCATTTTATAAATTGACGGTACGGGTTCTCCTTCATCTTCATTAAAACTTGAGATATGTTTTACAACTTCACCAGAAAACGCTCTCATGTGAAATTCTTTTCCATTATCTGCTTTCAGAATAACCATGCCTTCAACGGCATAAGGATCTACAAATCCAACGTAATCAATTTTGACTGATTCATAATCAGGCTCTTGCGCTTGATCAATATCCATGGTATAACGCATAAATTTCAGGTTCAGTGCTTATAAAGTTAGCAAAAATTTTGAGAGTGAATCATGAAATGATCGAAAGGTAAATTATTTTTTAACTATCAATACTATTGCGCAACCCCAAATTATTTAAAATCCCCAACTATGGGAAGCGTGATGTCAACAAACCCAGAACGTGCTATTTCATACGTTCTAAGCAAATATGTCACACAGTACATGGACAAAGATGTACTAATTCTTAGTCCCAATACACTAACTAGAGAAGCAGCAAGGATGTTGCGTCGATATGAAACAGATGATATTATTATTATTGATAAAAAGGGCATTCCAATTGGAATTGTTACAGATGAAGACATTCTAAGTAAAGTTAGTGATGTTACAGTTTATGCTGAAACTACAACACTAAATGAGGTTATGAGTACACCACTTGTCACAATTAATGAAAAAGCAACATTGCAAGATGCTTTACGTAAAATGAGAGATAATGATATTAGAAAACTTCCAGTCATATCAAAGAAAAATAAAGTTGTCGGTATTATTTATCAGACAACCATTGCAAATGTAATTCGAAACGCTACTTTAACTGCGCCTCGTCTTTTGAGCCCTCCAGTAAAGGCAATTCTGGGTAATCTAGGTTTTGTGTTACAATTTGCAGGAGTTTTGTTGCTTGTACCTGCTCTTGTTGCAACAGTTTTAGATGATACAGTAATTGCTACTGGAATTTACCTGACTACAGTCCTTTTACTAATTACAGGATTCTTTCTAAATTCTTATGGTGAAAAATCAAGTCTTAATCTACGACAGGCATCCATTCTAGTTTTTTCGAGTCTATTTTTACTATCATTATTTGGAACTATACCGTATCTGTACGTATTTCCAGTTGAGGAAAACTTTACAAAAGCCTTTGCAAATGCATTCTTTTCAAGTGCTGCGGGATTTACAACTGGAGGTATATCCCTATTTGATGAACCAGAAAAACTTTCACAGAGTTTCACATTCTTTCGAAGCTACACTCAGCTTGTAGGCGGAATGAGTTTCATTTACTTGGTAATTACAGCATTTTATCCAGAATCAAAACTACAATCCATGCGTAGTTTCATATCAGGAAGAACACTTCACATGAAAGAACTTTTCTTGACCATCACAATTATTTTTGCAATTTACATAGTAATTGTTGCAACATTATTGTATTTCTTAGGTGAAAGAGACATACTGGATAATTTCTCATTGGCAATGAGTACTTTGTCAACTGGAGGGTTTATTCCTACATCTACAATTCTCGAAGATTTACTTTGGCAGGAACACGTTGTCTTGATGGGTGCAATGATACTTGGAGCATTGCCATTTACATTCCACTATGCATTTGTTAGAAAAAAATTCCTTTCACCAAAACTTGGAAAGGAAGTTCTGACATATTTTGCAATTTTAGGTAGTGCAACTATCTTGTTTGTTGCAGTTAGTGGACTGGATCCATTGGAGAGTGTATTTTATTCTATTTCAGCTAGTACTACTGCAGGACTACAACAAGAAAGTCTGGCAGGACTTAGTTGGGGCGCTCATACTATCTTGATAATTTTGATGTTTATTGGCGGATGTGGATTCTCAACTGCGGGGGGTTTGAAAATATTTAGACTGTTCCACCTGAAAGATGTCAAAGCTCTCTTGAATAAAGTAAAAAGAGATAAACTATCAAACCAAGCAAGAAAAGAAGTCATTTCTACTCTAATCATTATTGCACTATTTCCTACAATTGCTGCAATTACAGGATTACATCTAGCAAATATTGAGGATGTATCATACCAAGTTGCATTCTTTGAATCAGTAGGAGTAATCACTACTGGAGGCTTATCTGCAGGAGTAATTAACACAGAAACAGATGCTGCGACAAAAATTGTTCTGGGATTTTTGATGATATTTGGTAGATTGGAGATAATTGCAATTATCTACATCTTTATCCCGAGACTTAGTTAGGATATGATTTAATTTCAAAGAAAAAAGTTCTAAATCATGGAAGAGCAATCAGTAAAGAATTCAAAAAGTGGAAAGAAACTCATTATCTTTGGATTTGTAATAATTGTAATCCTGTTTTTACTTTATCATAGATATCAGAACCCAGAACTTGTTACCGCTAATGTACTTGACCCCGCACAGAGAATCGCCTACGGATTTTACATAACGCTTGTTGCAGCATTGGGAGCTATTGCTTTTGGCATGTATAGATACCACAAGGAAAAAGTTGAAAACAAAGGACGAGACTTATCAACAATAATTGCACTAGTAACGTGGAATTCAAAGTCACGCAAAATCTTTGTTGCCACGTTTATCATATATGGAATATTCTTTTCACTAATATCAGGTACACTAGTGTATCAACCTGAAGTAAATTTTTCAATTCACTATGGTGCAGAAATTCCATCGGGCTTTATTGCACCATGTTGTGGCAGTCCTGGATACATGCCAAAGATTATCATCTACTTGACAGAACATGTAGGTTTGCAGATAATTCCAATTAATTTGCTAATGCAAGTAATTGTATCATATTTGGTTGCATTAAATGCTTCAATTGCTATTAATGCTTATAGAATTTCAAAGAAAGGTAGTGGAGTTAGTACAATTGGTGCTGCTACAGGACTATTCATTGCATGCCCAACTTGTGCGGGTACATTTCTTTCAATATTTATCGGAACTGCAAGTGGAATTGCATTATCAATTGCATTAATACAAATGCAGACATTTTTCATTGCAATATCAATTCCAGTGTTGCTTGCTACACCATTTCTAATGGCTAAAAAATTACAAAATGCAGATGGCAGTTGTAAGATAGATCCTACAAAATAAATTTTTTAACTTGAGGAATCTTGTGATTTCCTATATCATAACCGTCTCGCCTTAGAAACTTTAGTGTAAGCTTGTAGATTATCTCATCATGATCAACTTGTGTCAATATTTCAGTCCATAGAACTTTTCCTTTATCTTCGATTTGTTTTTTAAAATCAGGATTCATGGATTCTGCCATGACTCTGCACTGATCAAAAGTTTTTCCATTTTTGTAGGCACGAACACGCCTATCACAACTATCCATAATCAAATATTACTCAAATTGTAAATAAACATAGTTTCCATGTGTTTCAAACAAATACTAGAAGAAAAAATCAGCAATAATGGGGATAGAATCAGCCATAGAATACGTGGATTTTTTCATTAATCTGAACATGGGAGAAGGTGTTAGTCTGCTAAGTTTTGTTAATAATGAAAAACGTGTTCTCAAACAAAATCTAGAGCATAAAAATTTAGAAAAAGAGCCAATTAAAAAAGGAGTAGAAATTTTAGAAGAATTAGTAAGAGAAATTAATGATATTGGAGAAAAGGCAGTACTAGAAAAATATCAAAAATAATCTTTAGGAGAAAAATAATGAAAAAAAATTCAGAAATAATTAAAATCGAGATAATTAGAATTCTTAATGAGAATGGAAAAATTCGTGGGACTGAACTTGCTAAAAGAGTTATAGAAAAAGTAGGCAATGAAAAAATGGTTTACAGGGAAATCAGTGAACTAGTTGAAGCAGGTGAGATAGAAAAGAAAGTTCATAGCAGATCACACATAGAATATGATTTGATCAATTTATCAGAATCAGTAAACAGTCAGCTAAAAAACCTCCACAAGGAAATTGAGATAATTTTTGATGAGATTTCTAATTTTAATTCTACTAGTATAGAAGAAAAATTTTCGTTCCATGAAAGACTAAGATCAGTTATTCATAGCATACACATAGTGCAGTCAACTGACGGAGTAATGAAACTATTATCTTATTATCCTGCATTCAAAAAAGACAAAATGTTTTCACAGATAAATAGAAAGATTAACGACTGTTGGGAGATAATCATGAACACTATAGCACATCAACCAGAAGATAATTTTCTAAATGAAATTCTGGCAAATTTAAGAATACTGCAATTTGATTCAAAGAATGTAAACTAGAATTTTTTTAATCTATCAACAATAACCTTGAGAATTTCTTCATCATCAAGAAGAATTAGTGGAAAGTCATTTTCTTCACTTGCTTTACGAAATTCTGTATCTTTTGTGACTATGATCATGTCATTTTCACGAGCATAGTTAATTATAGAATAATCAGAACCGAGTTTTTTTCCTGTAATTTGTAATTTTCGTACACTATAAGCATCATAACCTTGTTCTTTTAGACGTTCATCCATCCCATCTAGATTTTCATCTACTAGAATTTTCATACAATTTCATGATTTTATTTCAATATTAGTGTAAACTGATATTTCAAATGACCAAGTACTTATTTTCAATTAAACCATTAATTTTTGATGGATGTAAAAGATGAAGATAAATCAGAAGAATCAAAGAAAAATCATATCGCATATTACAAATCACTAACAAAAATAATCTTAGATATTCAACAAGAAGCAAATTTGGAAGTAGATCCAACAATAAAAAATCATCTAGATGAAAGAATTGATGCAGTTGAAAAAGACAGAAAACGAATCAGAGAAATGTTTCCAGAAATCACAGATGAGGAATGGGATGTCAACACCAACTGAAAAAAATCATAACAAACACCTAGACTTACTTCAAAACTATAAGACACATTTATTCAAATATATCCAAGAATTAGAAAAGTTGGACAGACAGTCAGAATTTGCAAAAAAATGGAATGAGGTCACCATCAAAGAAAGAAAAGAAGAACTACAAGAAATAGACAAGATTCTGAAAAATCTGATTAGATTCTAACTATGATATGTCTGCGTCAAGTCATAAAGGCGTGTACAAAATTCATCTACATGTTCAATAGATATACCATCAAACCAAGCAAGTTCTTTATCAATATTAAATCCCTGAAAATCAAACTTTGAATGTGACTGTACAAACTCCATTTCAGCACGTACTAGTGTTTTGATTTCATCTTGTTCTTTTTTTGATAGTTCATAGTCACATGTCATCAAATCTATCTGAACATAGTAATTTTCATGTCTAGGATTCATCTTTGCTTTGATAAACGGTTTGTTTAATTGCTTACATTGCATGTAATGTTTTTCATACTCAAACATCTTTGAATCACCAAGATATTTATGAAATATCATAATGTTTAAGAAAAAATAGTGTTATCTAAATTTTTTCTAGATGGCAATTGTGATTTTCTTTATTTTTGTGATTAATCTAATTTTTGTATTAATTGGCATTTCAGGTTCCATTGCAAAATACACAATGTTTCTTTTTGTATAAATTACCATTTGAGATACTTTTTCTCTTTCAACATGTACATACCTCACTTTACCAAGAGTTCTATCAAATTCTTTTCTCATTGCTCTTCTTTGTGCAACTTGTTTACAGAAATGTTCTTCTTCTTTTTGAGATTCAAGACTTGTTTTTCCTGCCTTCATTATTGCTTCTCTAATCTTACCTTTTTGATCAATTATTGCTGCAAATCTCATTTTTGAATCTAAATCAAGAATCTTTTGGACAATCTCAAGCAAATCAACTTTTTTCTTTACAGACATTCAAATTCAAAAATTTCATCACTAAATATAAGCTATTGAAAACATTTCAAATAGATATAAGATCAAAGTCATGGTTAAATTATTTTAAAAATATACATACTGTATGATAAATTCAATTTCCAAAGTACTTGATGAGTTAGAAATACAATCAACACGAGAAAAATCAAAAAAAGAAGATATTCCACATGAGGACAGAATGCTTGCCATTACAAAAGAGACAGGAGAACTAATCAACATGATTTTACGTCTAAAAAATGCAAAAAACATGCTTGAGGTAGGCATGTCTACAGGATATTCCACAATATGGTGTGCAGAAGTCATTGCAGAGCAATCAGGTAAAATTATCACAATTGAGCAAAATCCAAGTAAAATCAAAAGAGCAAAAGAGAACTTTCAGAAAGCAGGAGTAATAGATACAATCATAATAAAGGAAGGATTAGCAATGAAAATACTTACAGAATTAAGTTTACAGAAAAAATATAATAATTTTTTTGATTTTGTTTTAATTGATGCAGATAAAGAGAACGTCATAGAATATTTTGATTTAATTTTTCCAATGGTTGCAATTGGAGGAGTAATTGTTACAGACAATATGCTGTATCCTGAAATATTTAGAGATGAGATGAAGAAATTTTCAGACTATCTCAAAGAAAACCCAAAACTCCACACAATAACATCCCCAATTGGAAATGGGGAGGAAATTACAATAAAGATAAGATGATTAATGAAAAAATTAGATTTGTAATTTGAATCTCTGACTCATAACTATCATTGACACAACAGCAACTCCAAGAATTCCTAAAGTCATAGGACCAAACTCTGGAACTATAGATGTTCCAACAATTGTTAGAATTTTTGAATCAGCATCCAATGGCACAAACAACACATTAAGTTCTCCTTCTCGGATATTCTCAAAATTTGAAATCTTCTTACCATCCACCCAGATTACAAATGGACCATCAACTAATCCAGAAGGTAGTCGAAGTTCTAGATCATGATTCTCAGATTTTGCATCACCAATTATTTCAAAAATAATTGATTTTTGTTCCTCATCAATTGTTACTGTTGATAGCAAGCGGTTAAAGTCATACTCTACATTAAAGTAAGTAATACCATCACCTGCTTGTTTGCCAACATTTGGGATAATAGAATATCCAGATGTAACAATTATCGTACCAACCATCCAAGGATGTAACGTACAATAATATGGATAATGTCCTATCTCTGAAAATTTGTATTCGAATGAGTTTCCAGGTCCAAATTCTTTACTATCAAAAAGGCCATCATAACCCTCAGCTTCAGAACCAGAAGTCACTGTATGGAATGCAGTATCAGCATTAGACCAAACAATAGTGTCTCCAACCAGAATTTCAACAATACCTGAAGTTGAACCGTCTTTTACACTTTGCCAGAAATATGGCGCACCTTCATGAGCTGCTCCAGTTGGAATTTTCACAACATAACTAGTTTGTGCAAATACATTAGTTGAAAGTGTAATGGTGAATAATATTACAAATACCAGAAGAGCGAGGATTATTCTCACAAAGTTACTGTTAATAATTTAATTAAAAGGGTTTACTGTGTTCATAAAGACACACATTTTTGTTATTGTAATTTATTAATCAGAAAAAATGAATTCAGATATGAAAACAGGGATACCAGTTGCAATTATTGGAATTGCTATGTTTGCAATTGGACTAGTATTGTTTTATTCTATAGAATTAGGACAGACAGATCCTGTTTTAAGATTTATCAAGAACATAGGAACGTTTGTTGGTCTTAGTGGTATGGGTGTAACACTAGCAGGAGTTTTGTTATATCTAATTAGTAAGAATGAACCACCAATAAAAGAGAGTTTTGATGTGTAAGATTATAGTAATCACACAGATATCAAAATAGCAAACTAAATTATTAGAATAAAGTGAATCAAGATTAAGAAATGTCTGAAAAGATCTGGATTGGAGTAATTTATCTAATAGATGAAGGAGGATATGAAATAATTCTAAAATCTTTAAGACATTACAAAAATCGATTAAAAACTATGGGTAACAGCCCAGAATTAAAAAATGCAGCTGGAATGTTTTCATCAGTTTTATATCAACAAGCAATGAAAACAATTCCAAGAATTGAGGATACAATTCAAAAGATTCAAGAATGTCTTGGAGATATTCAATTAGCTAGTAAGTTAAGTGAAAGTGTTCCATTTTTAGAACAAGCATTAGCATGTTATGAAGCAGATATTCACAAAGCTGAAGATACAGGGCATGAATATTTTGTAAAACTAGTTGGGGATATGCTAAAAGCAAGAAATGACCTAAAAATCATCAAAATAGCACAAGATAAAATAAAACAATATTCAGGATAATTTACAATCCTTGCATATACCAATCAAAATATGGAATTAATCCTTTACACTGTTTCTTCTTTTCAATCTCATCATTAACATCTGAAATTTTTTGTATTTTACCTCGAAGATATTCTGAAATTATTTTATTTTTAAATTGAGGTATTATTTGATTTAAAATTTCAAAAATTTTCTCTGTCGTAGTATTCTCAAAATCATCTAAAATACGTTTAACTTCATCAGCTAAAGACATCATATTCCTTGAGAACCACCAGTTATTATTTTATAAAATTAAAAAACATCCTCATCATCCCAAGTTATACGAAACCTTCCTGTAACTCTAAACATCTGAAGCTTTCCGCCTTCTTTGAATTTTATTTTATGGGACACATGAGAAGAATCTTCTATTTCTACAGATACACCATCTTTGATTGTTTGAAAAATTATTGGATTAATTGAAATTTGATTCCATTCTTCTTCATCAAAATCCATGTAAAATTTTGTATACAATAATCCCATCAATTAATGAGAATTCTACCTAAATAAAAACTAGGGAAAACCTTATTCATCCAACGAATCTTTAGGCATTATTATTCCCAGATAACTTACAATTGTTGGAAAAATTATCTCAAAATCCTTGTCATGTCTTATAATCTCAAAGATTTGGTGGATTAGTTGCTGTATCATCAGATGCTCATCTTTATACAATGTCTTTTTTGGATTTTTTGCTGAATCCAAAATAGTAAATCCGTTATCAGCATTCAATAAATTTCTTAGAAGAGAATTTGCAATTATTATTTTTTGATCCACATCCTTATGTGGATAATCTACATCTAGTTTTTTGATTTTTAATTTTAAATCATGAAAAGAATTGGTTGTACTACGTTCAATGTGTCGTTGTGATTTTTGTTCATAGTTTTCAGTTAAAAAATAGAATTTCATATTACCTTTTCTCTGTACTGTGATGATTTCTTTTTCAAGCAAAGAATCCCTTGTCTTCTCAAATGTTGTTTTTGCCATAAATTTGGGCACAATAATTTTCAGTAAAGCATTATGATGTAAATCAGCATTATTTTTGATATTCTCAAGTACAATTCTTTCACGCTCATATGTCTCTAGGTTAGGCTCATATTGACTTATCATAACTAGGTCGACCTAGTATATACAGGTCAACTATTAATCAGTATTGATATTTTAAAAACAAGAGGGAAAACATAGGCTCAAATTCCTTCAAAGATAAAAGTCAATGAGTTAAGGCAATAAAGACATGCTTGAAACTACTCAAAATTAGCAACTACTGAATTTATCCAGAACCTATTACAATCATCAAATTTAATTTTAGAGTAATATTCTAATCGTACAAATATTTGACATCTAAGAGAAATTTGACTGTGTATTACTCATTATTTGAAAATATGCAGAAAAAAAGAAGTTGGAAGAAAATATTATTACAAAACTCAAAGAAAGTCTTGAGAAAAACTATGGTGATCAGGGTAGAACCCAATATGTAATTGAGAAACTAGAAAAAGAATTATCACTGCCAAAGTCTGATCATCAATATATTGAAAGGATGATGAAGTTATGTGAACCAGTGATTGAAGAACTGAAAGTGATTCCAGAAACAACATCATTTTTAGATTTGATTGAATGTAATTATTGTAATTTACGTATCAAACTTGATGAAAAATCAATTAGAAAGAACAATTTTTGGTTTCATGATAAATGTTTAAAGAAAATTCTAATTAGAAAAACTCAAGTTTCTCAAAAAATTGAAGTACAATCAAAAATAACAAAACCTCAAGTAATAATCCAATCAAAATCAGTATATCCTCAAATGGCATTCTCAGGAGGGCTATTGGTATCACTTGTGGCTACTACTTATTTTTTGATAGGAGATGTAATATCTTCCATAGTAGGGATTTGTGGTAGTGTATTATACTTCACAATATTCAAGTCACAGATTGTTCCAAAGAAAAAACAAAATGTGCCTTTTGTGAAAACTGGTATTCCAGGATTTGATTCTGCATTATCAGCAGGTCTCAAAAAGAATAGTTCTGTTGTAATCTCAGGTCCACCGGGTAGTGGAAAAACAACATTTGGTTTGCAATTTGTTTATTCGGGTGCAAAAGAATTTGATGAGCCAGGGGTGTACATCTCTTTGTCTCAGAGTATTGATGAGATAAAAAATGACTGTAGAGTATTTGGATGGGACATTGATGATTTAATTTCAAAAGAAAAAATCTTGATGATTGACTTGAGGCCATTTAAAATTAAAGATGAGATAATTAGAAAAGATGATTCACTTTATCGTGGAGAACAAATACCGTTTGAACATTTAACAAAATTCATTCTAAATAGCATCAAAAAAATAAAAGCAAAAAGAATTGTGATTGACTCCATATCTGTTCTTGGAATGCAGTATTCAGATAAATTTTACATGAGGCAAGGACTACAAGGAATGATACAATCTCTTGAAAACTTTGATGTAACATCACTTTTAATTTCTGAGTTTTCAGAAAACAATGAAATTCCATTAGAATGGTTTGCAACATCAGGAATAATCCAATTAGACAATCAAATTATCGATAACAAAATGAGACGAACAATTAAGATTACAAAATTAAGAGGAATTAAACACAGTGAAAAAATTCATTCGTTAGAATTAGGAAATAATGGTTTGTATATATATGAAAATTAAGATTCAGATTCTTCTATGGAATCTAGTTTCTTTTTGACAGCAATTTTTATTTCTTCTTCTAGCTTTGATTGTTCTTCTTCTAGTTCTTTTTTCATGCGTTTCTCCCAGTAGTTTTTGACCATTTGAATTTGCATTATAATTTCAGTGGTAAGAAATAAGCTCTTCGGAAATTTTGAGGCTGAGAAATCGTCCATCAGGATTAAATACAAATTTTGCAAATCAAAATACCTAACACATTCCATGGGATTTAGATGTGTGATCATCAAAATCCCATGAATTATTTTTAATCTTTGTCGATAAAAATAGAATACCCTCCCCCGTTTGTGAGGGAAAATAGACTGTGTCTAACGAGTTTTATCGGAAATTATAAAACAGAAAAATGATTTAGCTAAAGATTGTTCTAGATAATCTTGTATAGAATTATGACTTAGTTTTACTCGTCATAATTTCCGCAAAGTGGGTTTTGTGGCTATTTTATGCCCGTTAAATTCTTACTTGTTTGAACTCATTGTAATGTCTGGATAGTACAATATCTTCGAACCATTAGGTTGAAGGGTAGAGCCTTTTAGATTATCTTATTAAACAAATAGTTTACAAAATCATTGAATTGAAGATATCATTATTCAAAATCGGAATAATACTAAGTGTGATTGGAATTATTTGGACGTCAATAATATTTGTAGATGGTGATAAAATCACAGAAGAATTTATTTTAGAATCTCAACACTCTCATAAAATTCAATTAGATTTTGAAGGGAGTGGAATTGGATATTATAAAATTTTCATGCCTGAATTTCTAAAATACAAAGTATTTGTTCAGGTTTTGAATAATAATGAAAATATTATTTCAGAAAAAAACGTAGAGACAAAAATGTCTGTGAGTTATTTTGATTTTAAGCAAAGCGGGAAATATACAGTAAATGTTGTCAATACTTTTGAGAATCCCATCTATATGCAGGTAGAATTAGGAGATACCAGTGTAAAGGAAATGATTTATTCAGGAATCATGATTTTAGTTGGGGGAATAATTATTGTCATTTCATCATTTATGAAATTGAGAAACTATAGAATTGAGCATCCTGATGAAAATATAATATGAATATAGATACATTGTATTGTATGTCCAAAAATTAAAGCAAAATTAAACACAAGCCAAGTTGTAAAGAAGAGAAAAGCAATTATTGAAAATGGAATTAAAATTTTAAGTCTAGTATGTTCTCTATTTTTTAGTACTAGGAATCCGCCAAGTGCTGCTAAAACTAAGCCTAATTCAAGTGGTTGATGTGACCAAGAAATTAATCCATCAATTCCATACACATCATGTGAGATGGAATCTGCAAAACCTGCAACTAGTTGAATGGCTGCACCAACTACTACAAGTACAATTCCGGTTTTTAGAGTTCCGCGGACGGATTTTTTAATTAAAATAAGTATACCCAAAAAACCAGCAGATGCAACTAAAAAAACTCCAAAATACACAACCATGTGTTGAATACTCCAAAAATAATCAGATTCGTTAAGTAAATGATTAATTGTATCCCAAAACCCGCCAGAAACTGTAATGAACGGTCCAAAAACTGCAAGAATCGCAATTAGTGAAACCAAAGTGGTATTTTGTACAGGAATAGAATTAACAAAGTTTGAAACAAGTTTCATGCTTATTTTTTTTTAAAAAAAGCACTATTTGAAATATAGTATTTTGCTAAATTTACTAAATCTCCCCTTATGTTTTAGAATCTATTTGGGATAATCCTGTATAGATTATTGAATTAAGTAAGACATAGCAGAATTTGGTGAAAGACTAGTTTGATCCTTTAGTGAATTCCAAACAAAGGTCTCAATGGTATAGTTCCCAAATTCTGTTGGGGTCCATGATTGAGACAACTCTAAACTCTGATTTGATGTTAATTCCCCTAGAATCCAAGACAAGGAAACCACAGCTCTATCTTGATCTTTTATCTGTATAATGTATACAAAGGATTGATCATAATTTTGATTGTTATGAATCATGCCAACAATTTGAATCTGGTCGTTAATTATTGGCTCTATTGGAATACCTAAACTATTAGCAAAGAAAACATCTTCAACTGAAATTCTTTGAATAGGGGGAACTTCTGATTCAAGTTTTGATTCTATTTGAATATTCAAGTTGTCTTGTATGCTGTATGGTGAAGGAAGTGTATTATCTTTGTATTTTGCGTAAATTGAATCATTGGGAATAGCAAATAGCCGATTGCCACTAGAGGCACTAGTCTGTGTAAAAGAAATTAAAGCTTCAAACAATCCTGAATCATCTTCTGTCTCTATTGCATCAACAAGAATTCCTGCCACATCAGAATCAGATGAAACTTTTACTTCAATTCTGTCTAGAGTCTCTGGATTGAGATTCATATCAAGATCGATTACTTTAATTTTAGCAGTCTCTCCAACCAAGAAGATTGATTTGTCGAAAATTATTTGTCCTATATTCCAACTTATCATTACAGAATGAATTAGAACAACACCATCTGCAAATTCAAATGATATTGTTATCCCCCCATCTCGCTTAACCTCCAAGAAACCATTAGTTGGACCAGTTCCAACTGTACGCGGATTAGTATCTGGAATTCCGTCATCATTAACATCATGCAAAAAACCAGTAAGAATTATCTCACCTGTAAATACACCACTATTTGGTTCAGTCTCTGTTAATTTGTATGGTTCAAGTGAATGTTCAGCAGTGTAAATCTTGATCAAGTGACCATCCTGAGTACCTATAGAATCAATACCATACTTGTTGGCATTCCAACTTGGCGCAACCACTGTTATGAACATTTTATCAGTCCAAGTGTAAACTTCCTTATCGGTAAAAATTGGGGCATATGGATTAAAATAATCAGGGACCTCTTCTGCGAATGCAAATAATACAAGAAATGATAACAAGAATAAAACAATTTCTAACAATTTTCTAGAATTAATTTATCACAATTTGATTTAATGGTTTACCAGATTGTTAATCATAGTAAGATTATCCAAAATTTTTCGCTAGACACGTCGGTTTTAGTCGTAAATGAGGGGCATTCTATTTTTAATCTTTATCGATAAAGTCGCTTAAATGTGGTGGATCTGGAGCCAATCCTTTTCTCTTTCTAATATCTGATATTGCTGTTTGAAACAAGGATTTTGGAACTTCGGTCCACGCTTTAAATGACGTATTCCATGTTGCACGTCCTGAAGTTTGACCTCTCATCGCTTCAGACAAAGTGAATGTCTCAGAAGCTGGAATTTCACCTATAACAATACTTGCTACACCTTT
>JADFJY010000003.1 GCA_022565935.1 Nitrososphaerota archaeon | reverse complement strand
GGAGGCCCCTCTTCCTCAATACCAATCTCTATGGTTTCATCTTCTTTTTTCTGTATCTTGGATTCAAATTTTGGTGGATAAAGTTCTAATGTTGATGATCCTTTTCTGATCATTCGAATCTGATCTCCTTTTTTAAGACCCAATTCAATTACCCATGGTTTTGGTAATGAAACTATGTATGATGATTTTCCTGTAAATTGAATTTTTCTTGTCTCACCTCTTTCTTCCATAATCTAAAGAGAAAAAACTAATCTATATAGTTTAAGATTCATAATATAGTTTAACACTGAACTAATATTTAGAAAAGTTCACCAAAGTATATGGATCAAATTTTAAAGCTACAGTATACGCTTGATGCCTTATTTGGAAATGGTGTATCCAAATATCTACCTAAAGATGTTGAAATGACTTTTTCACGAAAAACTGGAAGAATAAGAACTGTTTCACATAAAGGAAAATTATTATGTACTTTGAGAATTGATGGTGGTTTAGCAATTAGTCCTTATTTCGCTCAAATTTTACTAAAAAGTAAAACATTCAAAGAAAATTGTGTTGAGATAAATAAAGATGCTGCTCCATTTGTTAAGGACGGAAGATCTGTATTTTGTAAGCATGTAGTATGGTGTGGAAAAAAAGTACGTATCTCTGCTGATACTCCAGTATTATTCAAAAATAAAGTCATTGCAGTTGGTAAGGCTGTTCTATCATGTGAGATGATTTTAGATTTTGATAGGGGTGTAGCAATTAAGGTCAGAGATAGTTTAAAAAGTCATAAAGAGAAAATAGAATTATGATGCGAGGAGGAAATCGCGAAATGCGAAGAATGATGGACAAGATGGGTCTTGATATGAGTGAACTCCCAAATGTTCAAGAGGTAATAATAAAGACGGACAAAAAAGAGATTATTATTACTAAACCATCTGTTACTGAAATGAAAGCAAAAGATAGTTCTATTTTTACAATAACTGCAGATAGTTATGAAGAAAGTGAATTAGAGGTTCCAATTTTCTCAGACGAAGATATTCAGCTAGTTAGTCAACAAGCTGGAGTTGATGAAGAAAAAGCTAAACATGCTTTAGAGGAAGCAAAAGGCGATCTTGCAAGAGCAATACTACTTTTAACTTCTGGATAATTTCTAAATTTTCTCCATTTTTGTTCCTAAAAATTGGTTAAAATGAATGATTTAATTAATGGAATTGTTGAATTTTGGATATAATGAGCAGTATGGCTGAATCCAAAGTTACTGGAATAATCAAATCTTTGAACTCATTAGAAGACGATCTTGATTCCTTAAACGGTAAAGTATCTGATATGAAAAAACAACTTGCCATAAAAGCACAGACAGAAATTGATGTCTTGATAGAAAAAACTCAAGAAATGGCCACAAAAGAGGCTGAAGTAATCATTAATGCATCAAAAGAAAAGGCTACAGCAGAATCAACCAAAATTATTCAAGAAGGTGAGGCTAAATTATCTGAAATCCAGTCAAAAATTGATGCTAATTTTGATGAAGCAGTGAAACATGTAGTGTCAACTGTTATGAAAGCATAAATCTAAATCATATATTTTATCTAGTAATTTATCGACCCCTTACTGAATGCTCGTATTGGAATTGCAACAACTTTTGGTAAACCATACTATAGATTTTCATCTTATCTTAAAATTCTCAAATTATCATATGATTCTATTCTTCCTGAAGAAATTCTAGATTATTCTGGACATCTAATTTTTACTACCATGAAAGAGTCTCCAAAAAAATGTAAAAAACTCTTACTTTATGAAGATATATTTGAACATCATCCCACTATAATTAGAGGCATAATGATGCAAAAACTTAATCAAGATTTTGAAGAAGAAAATCTAATTTTAGGAATTGATCCAGGGCAAAGAATTGGGTTGTCAATATTTTATTATGGAACAGAAATTGGGAGATCATTTTATTCTTCAGTTGAAGAATTAGTCTTTCATATTATTCAAGTTTTAAGTGGTCTTAGAGCAAAAAGAAAAATAATTAAAATTGGAAATGGAAATATGAAAATTGCAAAACAAATTGTAACTATGCTTAATCTAAAATTTTGTTCATCTTTTGAATTAGAATTTGTTGATGAACGAAAAACTAGTCTAAAAATTAAAAATTTCAATCAAAGAGGAAAACGAGATATGCTTTCTGCAAAATATATCTCACAACGAGATGGATACAGACATTTTATCTTACCTCTTTCATTAACAGGTTAAAAAAAATAGAAATTTCATTGTAAAAATTTTCAAAGTTTTTAGAAAAACGTGAATTTGTTATTTTTTTACGCCTAATTTACTCGTAAAATAATGAAGTATGAATATATCCTAAATTTCACTGTTTTTTCGAAAAAAAATGAAATTTTCATTCAAACAACTATATTACTACATGTTATTTTTTCAAAAAATATGCTATAAAAAAAAGCATACATATTTATTGAAGATTTTTCGTTTTTTTTGAAACTAATAACTTTGATCGCAAAATAATTCATAATAATTTCATGTTTTTTGTATTTTTTATATAGATTTTCTCAATCTATTCTTATATAGTTGTGAATTCTATAACAATATACCAAGATGACTTGTAAAGGAATTTGTGTTAGATATAAGGCTCAGAAGCCTGTTGGAACCGGAAGATATGCTTCAGGACAACGTCGATGTCAAATTTGTGAAATTTTCATCAAATGGGAAGGACTTTGGTGTCCATGTTGTGGATATAGATTAAGAACAAAACCACGTAATCTAAAATACAAAGCAAAATTACGTGCTAGAGTTGAAGCTGATTCTCTTGAAGCTAAAGCAGCTGCTAAAGGTAAATCAGTAGAGATTGAAGTTGATGTAGCAATAAAAGCAAAATCAAAAACAATAAAATCAAAAGCAACAAAGAAGGAAAAAACTGCTTGCATACACTGTGAAAAACTATTTGTTTATGCAGATAAACATGAAAAAAATTGCAAGAAAAATCCAAATATCATAACCTCCCAAGAAAGTGAATCAATAGCAATAAAAGCATAAGATTTGTTCATAGCTTATTGAATTCTCCAAGTGGATTTTCCCAGAAAGTGGTAAATTTGGAGAGCCGTACTTTTTTTTTACAAATTCAAAAATTTGAAAATGGGTATTTTGTTTCAGTTACAGAAGGAGCTAACAGAATAGGTTCTATGGTTGTTTCTTTAGCAACTGGACCTACACCAATTACCACAACTATAATTCCATCTAGAAGTGAATCTCTTTTTCTAAAACTTATTGCTGAAAGAATAAGCACCAGGATGAGAGGTGTTGCTTTAGTCTCTGCATTTATTCAAAAAGAATTAGAACCAAATATTGCTAAAGCCTTAATGTTTGAGATAATGGAGATGGTAGATAATAGCTGATTTAAGAAATTATATTTCACAAATAAAAAAGAATAAAGATCTTAAAACTGTAAAAACTAAAGTTTCCACAAAATTTGAAATTGCTGGAATTACTGCTAAAGTTGACGGTTCACATGCCGTTTTATTTGAAAATATCAAAGACAGTAATTTCAGTTTAGTTG
Source organism: Nitrososphaerota archaeon (assembly GCA_022565935.1). GTDB lineage: Archaea > Thermoproteota > Nitrososphaeria > Nitrososphaerales > Nitrosopumilaceae > Nitrosopumilus. The sequence goes on along the minus strand of JADFJY010000003.1, from coordinate 20,268 downwards.
CTAATTTAGTAGGAACTCGAAAAAGATTTGCTTTGGCAGTTGGAGGTTCAGAAAATAATATTCATGAAAAAGTCATTTCAGCAATAAAAAAAGCTAAAAAACCAAAAATTGTCTCATCTGGAAAATTCATGGAAAACAAGTCAAAAAATCTCTTTTCCCTGCCTATTGTAACCCATTTTTCAAAGGAATCTGGTCCATTTATCACATCTTCTATTGTTTATGCTAAGAATCCTGAAACTGGAAAGCAAAATTCTTCTTTTCATAGATTAATGCCAATTGATAAAACTCATTTTTCCATTAGGATGGTAGAAGGGCGTCATCTCCACAGATGTTTTATTGATGCAAAAGAACATGGTGAAGATCTGAAAATTGCAATAACTGTAGGAGTTCATCCAGCAGTTTCTATCGCAGGTGCATATCAAGCTGAATGGGGAAAAGACGAAATTGATATTGCAAATTCTCTTCTGGGAGGGAAACTAACTTTGGCAAAACTTCCTTTTACAGGACTGAATGTGCCATCAGGTGCTGAAATTGTAATGGAAGGAAAAATTCTTCGTGAAAAAACTCATCGTGAATGGATGGTTGAAATGCTTCAAACATATGATCATAAAAGATTTCAACCAATTTTTGAACTTGAAAATCTTTACTTTAGAAATAATCCAATTTTTCATGATGTTTTATCTGGTTATTCAGAACATAGATTACTGATGGGAATGCCAATTGAATCTAAATTAAATGGGGAATTAAAGAAAACTTTTCCTCAAACACTACAAGTTTCAATGACTAATGGTGGATGTAATTGGTTGCATGCTGTTGTGCAAATTAAAAAGAAGAATGAATCTGATCCTAAAAAAATAATTAAAAAAACATTTGATTCTCATCGCTCCCTAAAACAAGTAACTGTAGTTGATGAAGATATTGATCCTAATAGTGCTGAATCAGTAGAATATGCTATGGCTACAAGATTTCAAGCGGATAAAGATCTAATCATTCTCAAAAATGTTCGTGGTTCTAGTCTTGATCCTTCTAGTAATCAACAGAAACTACGAACTGCAAAAATGGGTATTGATGCAACAAAATCTTTCTCAAAACATCCAGGAGGATTTGAAATTGCAAAAATTCCAAAAATCGATAAAATCAAACTAGAGAAATATTTCAAATAACCAAATTTTCATGGATCCATTTAAGAAGAACAACAACCATCTTTAGTTAATGTCTGAACAAGATAAATCCAATGAATGGGATTCATTATGGCAAGAATATACAAAGTCTCTTGAAAGCTGGAAATCACTCTTTGAGCAAATTCAAAATGCAAGTAATGACATGCAATCTAAATTCAATCAAGTCTGGGAAAAGGCTACTGTTGAATCAAGTGCTGAAACCATGAAATTATTTGGAGAAAATTGGCAAAAAGCTATGAATGAAGCTGGAATGAAGTCCTTCAAAGAATTTGGAGAGAATTGGCAAAAAGCACTCAATGATTCTAATGCTTCTGTTTTCAAACAATATGCTGAAAATTGGCAAAAGACTCTAAGTTCATCTGGATTAGAACAAATGAACGCATATGGTGAAATGATGAAAAAATTTGCTGAAACTTGGAATACTATGTGGCCAAGATCCCAATAATTTTCAAAATAATAATAAAATTATTTCCATGTCGTTAATTCTTTAATTTTCTTTCTTGATTCTTCAACTAATCGTCTCATAACTGGAATGTAAATTTCAGCTGCATATGCAATTTCAATATCTTTGCATTCTTCCATATCTAGAAATGTTGATGCAATTACTTGGTTTTCTCCTACTTTAGGCTCATTATTTTTGTCTCTTTTGTGATTTATTATTTCTAAAAATATTGGTAACTGTCTTTTGATTTCAATATCTAATTCTTCTTTTGAACGTAATTTTTCATGACTCAAATTAACTTTAATCTGTTGATAAATATCATCTTTGTATCTGTCTGATGCCCTAATCATTATTTTAATTTTAGGTAGTTTTTTAAATTTATTTTTGAATTCACAAATTTTTTTTATGAAATTTGGATATGGATTTTCATGTTCTTGATTATATTCAATCGAATACCATTCAGAAAATTTTATTGCATTTTGATCATTTTTCATTACTGCTTTTTCATTAAAGTTTTTCTGTGAAATCTTTTTTGAAATAAATAATCCAAAATCTCTATTTCCTTCTTCAAAAATTCCATTAAATGTATCATTTACAGAATTTATGTATTCATTAAAAAAATAATTTACATAGTAAGGTTCTGGTTCGTATTGTTTAATCCGTTTTAGATATATCTCACAATTCTTTATGGTTTTTTCAATATCCATTAGTCTTTGCCAGATTCAAAAGCAGCATATTTTGATTGTGCTTTCAAACTTGTTGCTAATTCTTTGAAAATTTCGTTTACACTAACATCAACTAGATTGATGGTTGCATTTTCCTTTACAATTTGTTTTTCAAATTTTTCTTTGATTGCAAAAGACACTGATGACCAATGTAAGGTTCCTTTCAATTGTTCTTCAACTGTGGTATTTGTTGTTGGGAAATTTGCTGGTGCAAATACAATTCCATTTGTCCATTGCATTGTAGGGATTCCCCCACCTGAGGATTTTGTACTAAATGCTATCTGTTTCACCCAATCATCAAATTTGTATTCAATTACTTCATGAATGATCAGTTTTTTCCATGGTTCTATTGAGATTTCCATTTAATCATAGTGCTCTTAAACCAATTATAATCTTATTTTTTTAGCTTTTGAGTGCTTATTTATTAGAACATTATTACCATTTTTTATAATGGATAAATGGGCTGACTACTTCATTTCTGCGGTTAGTTACGATTCTACTCATCTAATCTCTGTTGCCATACGTCATCAAGATACTGACAAAGGAATTACTACCGGAGAACCAGTAGATCGTTTGACCATATATTCTGATATCATAAATGGATTATCCTACATTACAATTTACAGTGGAATAGAGTCATGGAAAAAGGGACATAAAATACAAACTTTTTCAATTGAAGGTAATCCATTCATCCGAATTGATAAAAACAAAGTAAAATTAGATAATCTTGGAGATTTACCTGAAGGACCAATTGTAAACTCTGAATCCGTTAAAGAATTAGAATTTCAACCTGAACCAAAACCTGAACCAAAACCTGAACCAAAACCTGAACCAAAACCTGAACCAAAACCAGAATCCCCTTCAAGTCCTAGAGGTTCATTACCAAAAGGATTCACAAAAGAACTTCAACCAGAACCAAAACCTGAACCAAAACCTGAACCAAAACCTGAACCAAAACCTGAACCAAAACCTGAACCAAAACCTGAACCAACACCTGAACCAACACCTGAAGAGGAAAAAGCTGATCCTCAACAAATTGCACAATTAAATGAACTGCAAAAACAAATCGATAAATTAGAAAAAGAAATTAAAAAATCTAAATCTATTCGTATTAAACATAAAATTACCAAACCATTAAAAAAACGAAACAAAAAAATTGATGGTTTAACTAAAATAACCACTTTAAAATCTAATTCTTCAAAAGTCTATTGTGCAAAGTGTAAAACAAAAAGAAAAATTAAAAAGTCCAAAAAAACTATGAAAAATGGCAAGATTACTGTTAAAGTAATTTGTTCTGTTTGTGGCTGCAAAATTTTCCGAGTTGGAAAAATAAAAAAATGATAAAATATTTTCTTAATTTGTAATATTACAGAATTACATCTGTTTTGATTGCCATGTCTGATTGAATTTTTTGATAGCTTCTTGATATGCCATAATTGAATCATCACCTGATGTTTTGAGAAATTTTTCCCATTGATCATTAAATTTTTTTATTGATTCAATGTTGGTTTCTTTGAAAATACTCTCAATCATCTTTGTTTGTTGTTTGATATATTCAGGACCAATTTCTTCCCATGTCTTCTCCCAACTCGAAGTTACTTTTTTTAATAATTCTGAATCTGATTCTAATGCTTTTTGATATACATCGTGATATGTCATTAGAGTTTCATTAGTAGCTTTTTGCCATTGTGCAAGAGATTCTTTCCAACCATTTAACGCAGTATTGTATTCTGTCCACGCTTTTTCAAATTCTGGTTTTTTTGTAGATGACTTTGTTTGTTTTTTTGGTTTGGCAGTTGTTTTTTTGATTAACTTTTTTTTAGTGATAGGTTTTTTCTTGACCGTCATACAATAGCTTGAAAATAACAGATGTTAAATCTTTCAATAATTTTAAAATTTCAAAAAATCTAGTAAATTCTCATTGAAATTCTGTTGCTTTACTAAAATTTGGAAGATATTTTTTGTCCTTATTTTTGAATAATTTGTAGTGCTCATTGCATAGATTTCTGGTTTCTCTAAAACTAATTTTTACTGTTTCTATTGCTTTTAACTTACATTTTGATATACTACATTGCAATATGATAAATTATCCATATTTGCTAATAAAACTTTGAAATTATGTTATTACCCTCTGCTAACTTTTTATCATTGCATTATGTCGAAAAATTATGAATGATGAAGAAAAAGGAAAACAATTTTTAGAATTAATTGATGAACAAAATAATCTTCAATGGAGCATTGTTGTAAAATTGTCTTCTCTAATTAGTTCGAAATGGAATTCAATTGAATTACAAAACGAGCTTACTACATTAGTAGAAAACCATTCTAAAATCACTAAGGAACTTAACGGTCTAGATTAGAATGACAGAATTTTAAAATGCAGAGTCTACCATTAATGCAATAAACAATACTGCCAAATATGGACTAGAAAATTTGAACAAAGTCCATGCAGCTTTTTCCATAGGCTTAACTATGACCCATATTGCTAATGCTAGCATTAACGCACCTGATGCAATTGCAGTCCATAGATATATTGCACCTACCATTTCTTCACCACTTTCAGTTGTTATGAAGAATGGGGCAATTGAAAATAACACCATTACGACAGTAGAAATTGCAATAATTCTTGCTGATGTTTTTTCAGATTGTACTACAGTTAACATTGGAATATTTACTTTGATGTAATCATCTTTGAAATGTAAGGTCAAAGCCCAAATATGCATTGGAATCCAAATAAACACCAATCCTGCCATTGCAAGACCCATTGTCCATAAATCTGTCATACTTACAGCCACCCATCCAATCAAAGGGGGAGCACCACCACATAAACCTCCTAAAATAATATTAGTTCTTGATCTTCGTTTTAACACATACGAGTATACAATAATATTATTTACCAATCCAAATGCAATGAATGCAGTTGCCCATGCACCTTGTTCTAATGTTGTATCGATTGAAATTCCAAATGCTAAAACTAATGATATTCCAGCTAACACTAATCCAAAATTCCTTGCTTTTACTGCTGGATAAATTCTCTTTGATGGAAGAGGTCTATCCTTAGTTCTCTCCATAATTGCATCAATATCTCTGTCATGATAGTTTGTCAAAGTGTTAGCAGCTGCTGAACCGGCTGCAACTGAAAATAACATTAACATCCATGTTGCTGGAGAAATTTCAATACCATAAATGTTGGATGCAGTTAACGCTGCACCAAATGCAGTAAAAACTAGTAAATACCAGATTTTTGGCTTTGTTAATTCATAGTATACAGCTACCCGAGATTCTGACTTTTGTTTTTGCAATACTAGTCACTATCCTGTGTTGACATATATGGCATTGCCTTAGTTCGTGATTTCATCTCAATAAATGACTCTGAGGACTGAATTCCATCAATCCTACCAATTTTCTCAGAGACCATTTTGTGCATATTCGCTAATGATTTTGAATACATGGTTACTAGTATATCGAATCTACCAGTAACTTCAGCAATTTCTCTAACTCCATCAATTTTGAATAATTCCTCAATTATATGATCACGTTTTTTTGAATCCATGTTAATTCCAGTTAATGCTTTGACTTCATAACCAAGTTCAGCATCGTTTACAACAATTGTAAAGCGTTCAATTAATTTTCTTTTGACTAGTCTTTTGATTCTTGAATAAATTACCGAAGAGTTAACATTGATCTTTTTTGATAAACGTGGAACTGAAATTGATGCATCATTAGATAATTCTGATAAAATTTGTAAATCCAAATTATCTACTTTTACCGTTCAAAACACCTGAGTCGATCTAGATTTCTGGTTCTTATAAAGTTATTATTGTAAAAATTACAAAAAATACTCTAAATCTTGTCTTTTTTGTATAGCATTTCTGCTAGTAAAACTGCACCTTTTGCTGAACCCATTTTCTTGTTGTGTGAAAACAAAATGTATTTGAGTCCGTTATCAAACAATTCCTCTTTCTCCACTCTTCCAATTGTTGTAGTCATTCCACCACCAACAGATCTTTCCATTCTTGGTTGAGGTCTAGTTGGATCTTCATGAAATGCATAGTATTTTTCAGGAGCTGATGGTAATCCAGCTACAGAGATCTCTTTGTTGTATTGCTCGTATGTAGCTTTTGCTTTCATAGGATCTATTTCTTTAGTGGTTTCAACAAAAACAGATTCAGTATGTCCATCTAGTACAGGTACTCTAGTACAGGTACAACTAACTCTAATGTTTGCATCTTCAATTTTTCCATCTTTTAGTTTTCCCAAAATTTTTCTTGTTTCTATTTTTACTTTTTCCTCTTCTTTTGGAATGTATGGAATTATGTTATCCATAATTCCCATTGCTGATACACCTGATTTTCCACCCCCAGATATTGCCTGCATTGATGTCATCAACACCTTTTTTGCTCCATATTTTTCAAATAGTGGTTTTAGTGTAATTGCCAAACCCGTTGTGGTACAATTTGGTAGTGGTGCTATCCAACCTTTCCAGTTTCTATTTTTCTTTTGAATTTCAAGCAACTCTGCATGATCATCATTAATTCCTGGAATGAGAATTGGCACATCATCTTCATATCTATAAGCAGAACTAGTCGAGATAACTGGGACGTCAGCTGCCATTTTAGTTTCAATATCTCTTGCAGCTTCAGATTCTACTGCAGAAAAAACTAAATCTAATTGAGAAACATCTAATTCATCAACAGTTTTGACTGTCATTTCTTTGATGTATTCTGGAATTTCTCCATCTACATCCCATGATATGATCCCACTTGGATCCCTGATTGCATCCATGTATTTTTTACCTGCAGAACGGTTTGATGCTGCAATTTGAGTTACTTCAAACCATGGATGGTTATGTAATGAATGTACAAATTCCTGACCTACAGAACCCGTAACACCAATAATTGCTACTCTTTTCTTATCCATAATTTGATAATTGATCGCTTTCAATTAATAATCGTTTTCTGAATTACCAAAACATACTAAATCGCCTAACTCTATTTGGAACTGTGAGAATACGAACAAAATCATCCATCATTCGACATGTTCCAGTAATACATGGTGGACGAAATTCCATTAAAAACTCTAATTCACATATTGTAGATTTTAGTTCTAATATTACTCCCATAGGAATTCCATTATCTGTAAAAACAAATCTCAAAAAAAATCTGGACGAGATACAAAACTATCCTGATTCTCATTCATCAGCATTAATTTCAAGCCTAAAAAAATACACATCCTTACAGAAATCAAACCTATTAGTTGGAAATGGAGCAATTGAAATAATCTACAATTTTTGTTTTGCATTTTTATCAAAGAAAACCAAAGTCTTGATACCTGTTCCAACATTTCAAGAATATGAAACAGCTGCAAAACTCAACAACTGTAAAATTTCATATTTTAAAACAATGAATTTATCTGAAAATATTAATTCATTTATTTCACAAATACCACTAAATGGATGTGTGTTTCTTTGTAATCCTAATAATCCTACAGGAAAACTTTTGTCAAAAAACCAGCTACTCATAATAATTAAAACAGCAAAAAAACTATCTTCAATTGTATTTGTTGATGAATGTTTTATTGAACTAGTTCCAGAGTCTGATGAATCTGTTATATCATATGTAAAAAAATATGATAATCTTTTTGTTCTTCGTTCTTTGACAAAATCTTTTGGATTACCTGGAATACGAATCGGATATGCTGCTGCCTCTAAACAAATGATTGAAATTTTACAAAAAATAAAAATTCCATGGAGTGTAAATTTTTTAGCACAAAATGCTGCAAATATTGCTCTTAAAAATAAATCTCATCTAACAAAATCAAAATTGGTCATTAAAAAAGAATTGATATATCTAAAAAATAAAATTGCTAAATTAGATGGATTTGAATGTCATGATTCATCTACAAATTTTATTTTAATCAAAACAAAATATGATTCAACAAAACTACAAAAAAAATTGCTTAAACATAATATATTGATTCGTGATTGTAAAAATTTTAGAGGATTAAGTAATCAATACATTCGCATTGCAGTAAAGTCTCATAAGGATAATCTAAAACTAGTAAGAGCATTGGAGATTATCTCATGAAATCCTTAATGATTCAAGGAACATCTTCTGGAGCTGGAAAGACAACATTAGTAGCAGCTTTATGTAGAATTTTTTCAGATAAGGGATACAACGTAGCCCCTTACAAATCCCAAAATATGTCAAATTTTGCATATATCACGCCTGATTTTGAAATTTCTCGGGCTCAAGCAATACAAGCTATTGCCGCAAGGTGCGATATTACATCTGACTTGAATCCGATCTTACTCAAGCCATTAGGAAATTACTATAGTATGGTGTATCTAAATGGTAAACGCTACAAGAAAATGCATGCTAAAGACTATTATGAAAAATTTGTAAACTCGGAAGGAATTAAGATTGCATCTAGATCATTGAAAACTTTACAGAAAAATTTTGATTTGATAATTTTGGAAGGTGCAGGTTCTCCGGCTGAAATTAATTTACAAAAATTTGATATTGCAAATATGAAGATTGCACAAAAAGCCAATGCATCAGTATTGTTGATATCTGATATTGACAAAGGTGGATCATTTGCAAGTATTGTTGGAACAATGGCACTAATTGAAAAAAAATATCAAAAATTAGTAAAAGGTTTTGTTTTTAACAAGTTTAGAGGAGATATTGATGTGTTAAAGCCAGGATTTCAAAAACTCAAAAATATTACAAAAATACCTGTCATTGGTACTATTCCAATGATGACATTGGATTTACCTGAAGAAGATTCTCTTAATGTAAAACCTAAAGAAATTACTTGGACCAAGAAAAATATTTCAAAAATTGATACTGAATTAAACAAGTTAGCAAAAACTGTAAAATCAAACATTGATATCAAATCAATTGAGAGGATGTTACAATGATCCTGGAATCTATTTTTATTATTAGCATTGCAATATTTTTTGATTTTACATTTGGCGATCCTAAAAATAAATATCATCCAACAGCTTGGATTGGTGGATTAATTGCAAAACTAACACCTTTTGCGATAAACAAAAATCATGTTATAGAAAAACTTGGAGGAATTCTAGTTGTAACAATTACTTTAAGTATTGTAATTTTATTGCTTTTGATGTTAAATATTGGAATATCTTTGATTTCAATTGATATTATTTCATTAATTGTATCTATAATTATTGGTGGATTATTACTAAAAACCACCATTGCTATTCGTGGAATGGAAAAGCATGCAAAAGCAGTATTAGAGTCACTTGATCATGATAATCTCGATATGGCTAGAACAAATCTATCTATGATTGTTAAAAGAAATACCAAGAATTTAGATAAAAATCACGTTATTTCAGGTGTACTTGAGAGTATAAGTGAAAATACTGTTGATGGAATTACTGGACCTCTATTCTATTTTGCTCTTTTTGGCTTGCCTGGAGCATTTTTGTATCGAGTAATTAACACTGCAGATTCAATGATTGGATACAAGACTGATATTTTTAGAAATGTAGGATGGTTTAGTGCAACTTGTGACACAATTTTAAATTACATTCCATCTAGACTCACAGGATTAGTAATGATCATTTCAGCTGCAATTTTACAAAATAATTGGAAAGAATCATACAAAATAATGATTAGAGATGGCAAAAAAACTGAAAGTTCTAATGCAGGATATCCTATGGCTGCACTTGCAGGTGCACTTGGAACAAAGTTTGAAAAAATTAATCACTACAAGTTAGGTAATGGCGAAATAATTCTAACACAAGAACATGTAACCTCTGCACTTACAATGATGAAACTTACTTCAATTCTTTTCTTTGGAATAGTTACTATTCCAATAATTATTATTTTATCACAAGTTGGATGGTGGATTCATGCTTAAAGAAATTAGTTCTGTTTTTTCTTTTCTGACAATCTTTCCATCATCAAATGCAACTCTAGAAAATATTGCAAAATACATGTATGTTTTTCCTATTGTTGGAATTGCAATTGGACTTTTAATTGGTTCTCTTGGTTTTGGATTATCTTTCATTTTAGATCCTTTACTAGTTAGCTTGTTAGTAGTTGCATCTATTGCAATTATTACAGGAATTCATCATGCAGATGGCTTGGCTGATTTTGCTGATGGGCTTATGGTAAAGGGAAACAAAGATAGAAAACTTAAAGCAATGAAAGATCTTTCTACGGGTTCTGCAGGAATTGTTGCAATTGTTTTGTATCTTATTGGTTTGGTAGTTACAATTTCTCTTACAAGTGGATTTGATTTGTTTAGAGCAATTTTGATAAGTGAAATTTTGGCAAAATTCTCTATGGTATTAATGGCAAGTTTGGGAAATTCAGCCTCACTAGGCTCAAATTCTCCTTTTGTAAAGATTATGAAAGATAGGAAAAAACTTGCAGCTGCATTCATCATTATGTTAATTCCAGTAATTGTTATTGGCGAAACTACTGGATTGGTAATGCTCGGTGTAACAGTTACCATAACTTTATTTCTTCTAGCCCTATCTACTCGTAGTTTTGGTGGAATTACTGGTGATGTTCTTGGTGCTACAAATGAACTTACAAGATTGGCTTCATTGATGGTGTTTGTATCAATATGATTGGTCTTGTAATGGCAGGCGGTAAAGGAATTCGAATGAGTTTAGATAACGAAAAATTATTACTCAAATACAAAAAACCTGTAATCCTTCATGTCATTGATTCTTTAAAAAATTCAAATTGTTTTTCAAAAATTATATCAATAACCAGTTCTAATTCCCCAAAAACAAAAAAATTACTTGAAGAAAATAATATTGAAACTTTTGATACTCCTGGAATTGGTTATGTAGAAGATCTAAACTTAGCACTTAAAACTATCAATGATGTAGTTTTAGTCAGTTCTGGTGATTTACCTTTATTAGACGAAGAAATTATACAAAAAATTGTAACTCACTATAATTCTCAAAATATTTGGACTAGCATTCTTGTTACAAACAAATTCTTAACTACTCTTGGAATTGAATCAGATTATTCTATAAATTTTGATAATCAAAGATGTCATTATACTGGAATTTCTTTAATTAATTCAGAAAAAATTACTTCACTTAAAAATATGGAAGAAAATTTTATTATAATTGATGATAAGAGAATTGCATTTAATCTAAATACAAAACAAGACTATGATTTACTCAGCACTACCTAAGATTTTACCATTTATCTTAGCTTTTGAACCTGTTGGTTCTGCTATGGTGTTGCCACAAGAATTGCATGCGACTATTGTTGATGCATGTGAATAAATTACTTGAAGTTCACCACACTCACCGCAGTTGACTTTTTGAAATTTGCTTGATGGTTGTGGAATTTCAATATGATCTTTTTTCATACTGCCACCAACTCAAACTTTTTAATTCTAATGCCTGGTTTATTATATTTCTTTTTACATACAGTACATGTCATGATAGGAGTAACTTTTTTTGTAACTTTGGCTGGTTTTGCAAGTTTTGGGAATTTCTGTCCTCCGTATCCATGTTTTCTTTCTGCATGACGGCGTTCACCTCTAGCAGAACCACGTCTTTTTCCAGCTTTGTAAATGGAGACCTTTTGTTCAGTATGTGTCTTACATTTAGGACAATACTTTCTCATCACCTTTGGAATGTTCATATCAACGAAACCTTTTCAACCGTAATTTAAGCATTGAATCTATAATAGATGCAAAATCCAATTAATTACCGTGAATTCAAGGCTAGCAAATTCAATTACCTCTTTGAATTCTGTAGCAATGGGTGACAAAAAAGCTGATCTTGTTTTAAAAAATTGTAATTTGTTGTCAGTATATACAAAAGAAATTATTCCAAAAACTCAGATTGCAATAATTAATGATAGGATTGCATATGTTGGTCCAGATGCTACACATACACTTGGTCCACAAACTACAGTCATTGATATAAAAGATAAATTTGTATCTCCTGGCTTTGCAGATCCTCATTTACATATTGATCAATTTGTACTACCATCTGAATTTGCAAAAAAGGCACTTCTTTGTGGTGTTACTTCTCTTTTTTCTGATCCAATTGATGTTGTTAGTGTTACAGGTTACAAAGGTTTTCAAGAATTTCTCAAACTTGGAGAAGATTTACCAATAAGAATTTTTCAAGTGGTTCCTGGAGGTCTTCCAGTTGATGCAAAATTTAGTAATAGCAAATCTCTTTCTTTATCACAAGAAAAATCTGCAATAAAACATCCACATGTTCTTGGGTTGGGAGAAGTTTTTTCATGGACTAAAGTTACTCTACGTGAACCTAAAACAATGAAATCCCTTTCAACAATGTTAGAGTGTGATTGTATAATAAATGGACATACCGCAGGTATTAGCGGAAAAAAACTTAATGCATATGTTTCATCAGGAATACTCTCTTGTCACGAACCCATTAATTTTGATCAAGTGATAGAAAGATTACGTCTTGGAATGTGGGTAATGATTAGGGAAGGTTCTATAAGACGTGATTTAAAGGAAATCATTCCTAGAATTTTATCTCATGGCACATTCCTTAATCGCTTAATGTTTTGCTCTGATGGTCTTAATCCACTAGATATTACAAAATTTGGTCATATTGATCATTGTATTAGAGAATCAATCAAACTTGGACTAAAACCCATAGATGCAATTACTATGGCATCAAAAAATAATTTTGATTATTATAATATGGGAAAAGATCTTGGTGGGATTGCACCGGGTAAATTAGCAGACATTCTTATTTTTGATGATTTGAAATCATTCAAACCAGTCAAAGTCTTTGTGGGCGGAAAACTTGTTGTCTCAAATGGAAGCATTGTAACTTCGATCAAGAAAAAAATAATCCCGTCTTGGATTAAAAAAACTGTTAAACTAAAAAAATTCTCAAAAAATGATTTTCTTATAAAATCAAAAAAGAAAGATGTTCTTGCAAACACTATCTTTATGGAAACTGAAATTATTACTAAAATTGGTTCAGCTGAACTCCATTCAAAAAATGGTTATGTTTCTGCTTCTTTTGATTCTGATATATGGAAAGTTGCAGCATTTGATAGAATTCATGGAACAAATCGACATTCAATTGGATTTCTTGAAAACTTTGGAGCAGATATAGGTGCTTTTGCTTCAACTTGGAGTTTTCATGAAAATGATATGATAGTTATTGGTTCTGATGATTCTGATATGGCAATTGCTTCTAATCATATTATAAAGAATCAGGGTGGACTTGTTGTAGTAAAATCTGGCAAAATTCTAGCTTCTTTACCTTTACAATTTGCTGGAATTGTTTCTACAGATTCTTTTGAAAAGGTTTTATCAAATTTTCAAGAAATCAATAACTCTATTGTAGATTCAGGATGTAAATTTCCAAGACCACATCTAATTCCATTGTTCTTACCTTTTCTGGCTTTGCCATCTGTTAGAATTCTCTCAGGTGGAATTGTAGACGTGAAAAAACGAAATTATATCCAGCCGATTAACTAAGCAATGTTAAAAAGGGGGATTTAGTGGATTGATGCATAATCTATGGCATCAATTCAACAAGGACCAAATGGACCTATTTTAGTTCTAAAAGAGAGCGCATTACAGCAAAAAGGTAAAGACGCTCAACAAAACAACATTGCTGCAGCAAAATTAGTTGCAGAATTGGTTAGAAGTAGCCTTGGACCAAGAGGCCTTGATAAAATGCTAGTTGATTCCTTAGGTGATGTTACTATTACAAATGATGGTGCTACAATTCTAAAAGAAATTGATGTTCAGCATCCAGCAGCCAAAATGATAGTTGAAATCGCTAAAACAGTGGATGCAGAAGTAGGTGATGGTACAACGTCTTCTGTTATTTTTGGAGGAGCATTATTAGCCAAAGCAGAAGATCTTCTCAAAAAAGATGTTCATTCTTCAATTATTGTTGAGGGTTACCAAGCAGCTGCTGATAAAACTCTTGAAATTTACTCTGAATTATCAAAGAAAATAAGACCTGATGACAAAGAATATCTCCTTAAAATTGCAATAACTAGTATGCAATCAAAATTAGTTTCTGAAGACAGTGGTATTTTATCAAAACTTGTTGTTGATGCAATTCTTGATATTGTAATCAAAAAAGGTGATGATTACACTGTTGATCTTGATAATCTTAAAGTAGAGAAGAAAGCAGGTGGTTCAATTCAAGATACACAAATTGTGAAAGGTATTGTTTTAGATAAAGAAATTGTTCATAGTGGAATGCCTACAAAAATTGAAAAAGCAAAAATTGCGTTAATTAATTCAGCATTAGAAATTGAAAAAACTGAAATGAGTTCTGAAATTCGGATTACTGATCCAACCCAAATGCAGATGTTCTTAGAAGAAGAAAATCGAATGATAAAGACTATGGTTGACAAGTTACGTGATGTTGGAGTTAATGTCTTGATTTGTCAAAAAGGAATTGATGATATTGCACAACACTATCTTGCAAAATATGGTATTATGGCAATTCGCCGTGTCAAAGAAAGTGATATGATCAAACTTTCTAAAGCCACAGGTGGACGTGTAATTAATAACTTGGATGATCTTTCAGAGAAAGACCTTGGAAGTGCTGATTTGGCTCAACAAAAGAAAGTTGAATCTGATAAATGGGTATTCATTGAAGGATGTAAACATCCACAATCAGTAACTTTGCTAATCCGTGGTGGTTCTCAAAGAGTAATTGATGAAGTTGATCGTTCAATTCATGATGCTTTAATGGTAGTAAAAGATGTAATTGAAAAGCCTGAAATTGTTGCAGGTGGAGGTGCACCTGAATCATATGCAGCCTCACAACTCAAGGAATGGGCTAATAGTTTTGATGGAAGAGAACAACTTGCAATTAAAAAATATGCTGAAGCATTAGAGACAATCCCATTAACTATTGCTGAAAATGCAGGTATGGATCCAATTGACACTATGGCTAATCTTAGAGCAAAACAAAATCAGGGCTATAAATGGACTGGTATTGATGCTAGAAACACAAAGATTGCTGATATGTTAGCAATTGATGTTGTAGAACCAATTGTAGTAAAAGAACAGATTATCAAATCTGCAACAGAAGCAGCATGTATGATTCTTAGAATAGATGATGTAATTTCTATATCTGGAGGATCAGGTGGATCAGGTGGCGGTATGCCTCCAATGGGATAAGTTTTAGTTAAAACTTAAGCCTTCTAATTTTGATAAATTATTGTTGTACAAAATTGGCATTGATTTAGGTGGTACTAAAACAGAAGCTATTCTACTTGATGAAAATCTAAATGTTTTAGAAAGAAAAAGAGTTTCAACTCCAAAAAATAATTATCAAGAAATTATTAATACAATTTTATCTTTGGTCTCAGGTATTTCTGAAAACAATTCTGACTTTTCTTTAGGTATATGTACACCTGGTACAATCTCTAAACAAACTGGATTAATTAAAAATAGTAATACACAATGTTTGATTGGAAAACCACTGAAAGAAGATCTAGAAAATAAACTAGGAAAAAAAATATCAATGGAAAATGATGCCAATTGTTTTGCAATGGCTGAAGCTAAAATGGGTGCAGCTTGTGGATTTGATGTGGTCTTTGGAGTGATAATGGGCACTGGTGTAGGTGGCGGAATTATAATTAATGGAAAAATTCATTCTGGTAGAACTAATATTGGAGGTGAATGGGGACATCACACCATACATCGCAATGGAAATTCTTGCTATTGTGGTAAAACTGGATGTGTGGAGACCTACATTAGTGGTCCTTCATTAGAAAAACAATGGCAAGAATTAACTGGAAAATCACAAATCCTTCCTGAAATTCTTTCTAACATTGATAATGAAATTGGACAAAAATGGAAAAATGAATTTTTAGAAAATTTTGGAATTGGTCTTGCTAATGTTATAGATATTTTAGATCCTGATGTAATTGTTTTGGGTGGAGGTCTATCAAACATTGATTTTTTGTATACTGAAGGAAAAGAATCAGTTTACAGCAAAGTCTTTTCAGACTCGGTTGATACCCCAGTTCTGAAAAATAAATTGGGTGATTCTGCTGGAGTTTTTGGTGCGTGTTTACTATGACTAATAATTTCCATTTTGGAATCAGTTAGTCAAAGAAAATGTAGATTATAGATATAACCATCAAAACCTAAAAGATTTTTGAGGTAAATTGATTTCAAAGATAATTCTTGGTTTGCTTTCTGTAATTATCTTATTTCAAGCACATCAAGTTTATGCTGCTGAAGAATTACCTATAATTACAATAGATTTTATTTCTGGAAATATAATTGATCTAGATGAAAGCCCACAAATGGTTAGGGCTAACATTAAAATTCAAAACTATAATCCTCAACATGGTTATCACTTTATGGAAGTAACTAGAGTAAGTGATGGAGAAATTATCAAAAATACAGAAATTCTCCCTAGATTTCTTGGTGGAGCTGATGATTCTTTGTATGGAGTTCAAATTTTACATTATGTTGAACCTGGTATAAATTCTACAAACTTGATAGGAGATTACATACTTAAAATTTATTCTGAATATGGTCCTAGTGAAAGTGTTTAAACATTTTCTATTATTAAATCAAGTATGCCAGTAATTGTTACTCAGAATGAAGTTGATGAATCAGAAACACTTGAAGAATTAGTAATACCTGATGAAATAGTAACACCTGAAGAATATTATGATGATCTTGAAGACCAACTAGAAAACTTTTGTTACATGACCGATGAAGAACAATCTGACTTTTTTTCTGACAATTCCAATATTATTGATTTTAATGAAGAACTTGTCACCATTTGTGAAATAGTAGATGAAGCTGAACGTGAAGATACTTTAGATGATTCCATTGATGGATTAATTTCAAAGTTAAGAGATGATGCTGAAAAAAATGTAGAACCAACTAAAATTCCTTCTTGGGTTCATGATGTTTTTGTCTGGTATGCAGATGATCCTCCAAAAATTTCAGAAAATGAACTACTAACAGCACTAGAATATTTAATTTCTGAAGGAATTCTTAATGTAGATTTTAATTAATTTGTGGATTTCAAGAATATTTTTTTTTAATTTCTAAAATCTTATCAATAATTTTAATTACATCTGCATCAAGTTCTGTAGTAATCAAAATCAATCCTGCACCATCGATAGGAATGGTAACTCGATAAATTTTTTCATATTTTGCTAATGCAAAAATAGGGTTTCCAATTTTTCCGGCAGTTTTTTTACGTGTAGACCATCTGTAAATTGCTTGAGATAAAGACAATTCAGTTTCTTCTCTTGATAAATAACTCTTCAATCCTGGTCTCATTTTGTCATAAAGTTCACCGTAATCATATACTCCTACATATCTAATTTTTTTATCACATTCTAAAATTTCATTACACATTTTTTTGTATTCCATATTTTTCACTATTGGGGTTCAATTGTTGCAGGTGGCTTACTTGAAATTGTATACGTTACCCATGTGACATCCTCAATTTCATTTGTGATTCTATTGCTAATTTTTTCTAAAACACCATGTGGAAGTCTTGTCCAATCTGCAGTCATCGCATCGACTGAATCCACAACTCGTATCATTACAATGTTTCCATATCTTCTTTCATCACCAACAACACCTACTGCTTTGTCGTCTCCAACTGCAGCATAAGCTTGCCAAACTTTGTCATACAAATCAGCCTCCATTAGTTCATCTTCGACAATTTTACTTGCTACTCTGGCAATCTGCAGTTTAGTTTGGGTTACTTCTCCTATTATCCTAACAGCTAGACCTGGACCAGGGAATGGATGTCTCATGAAAAGTTTTTCTGGGACTTTTAAAATTTTTGCTATCTTCCTTACTTCATCTTTGTATAATTCTCTTAGTGGTTCTAAAATCTCTAAATTGAGCCAATCTGGTAAACCTCCTACATTGTGATGAGTCTTAATTACTGCTGCTGGTCCCTTTGAAACTCCGCTTTCAATTACATCTGGATAAAGTGTGCCTTGAGCTAACCATTTGAAAGGACCATTTTTTTCAGAAAATTTAGTAAATATACGAATAAATTCCTCCCCGATAACCTTTCTCTTTTCTTCAGGATCCTCTACTCCTTTAAGTTTCCCAAGAAATTCATCAACTGCATTTACTGCTGTAAAATTTACATTGAAATTATCTTTGAACATTTCTTCAATTTCTGTTTCTTCGTTTAATCGTAACAAACCATTATTTACAAAAACACACTTGAGTCTATCTCCAATTGCTTTATGAATTAATAGTGCAACTACAGTTGAATCTATACCTCCACTAACTCCACAAAGTACATTCCCTTCTATCTTTGAAATTTTTTCTACAGATGTATCAATAAAATTCTCCATAGTCCAATCTTGTTTTGCTTTACATACTTTCAAAACAAAATTCTTGAGAATTTCAGTACCTTGTTCTGTATGCATCACTTCAGGGTGAAATTGAATTCCATAGATTGATTTTTCATCTGATGCAATCGCAGCAGTTTTTGCACTTTCTGTATGTCCTATTACATGAAATCCTGGTGGAATTTTTTCTGCTTCATCACCATGACTCATCCATGCTCTTACTGATTCTCCTATACCACTTAGAAGATCTTCATCATTATCAATTGTAAGTAAAGAAGAACCATATTCTTTATTTGCTCTTTTTATTTTACCGCCATATTTATTCACAATTAATTGATGTCCATAACAAATTCCAAGTAACGGTAAATTCATATCAAAAATTTTATTTTCTGGAACTGGAGCATCTGAATCATAAACACTTGATGGACCTCCTGAAAAAATTATTCCCTTTGGATTATGTTTTTGTAATTCTTCATAACTGATATCAAAAGGAACAAGTTCTGCATAAACAGAAAACTCTCTAATTCTTCTACAAATCAAATGACTGTATTGTGAACCAAAATCTAAAACCAGAATTTTATCCATGTTATCACTTTTTGATATTTTCAAGCATTCGTGTTAATGACCATCCTGCTGTGTTAATTAGCTCATTTACTCTTTCTTTTTGTCTATAGTTTTTGATAATAATTTCTCTAATGTCTGTTCCATTTTTATTTATAATGTAGTCAATTATCGACTCTTTTTGGATTTTTCCATTTTCTACATCTACAAAATCCTTCTTTTTCATTTCTCCAATAATTCTATCTAAGAAAAATGATTTGAAGGGTGGAGTATCATCACTAATCTGAATTTCATCATCTAAAACTATGGTAACTTGTTCTGGTGTGACATATGCATTGGCAATTATTTTACCATCTCCTGCTCTTTTAATTGGAATTGAATTCTCTTCAGATTTTTTTACATTCTCTGTTTTGTTTTGAATTTCTACTTTTGATGTTTCTAACTGTGAAGCTTTTGTAAAACTAGAATCCTTTAAGAATAAATCCAATATTATAATATTTTTTTCTAACATTTCTATGGATTCTTTATGTTTGTAAATTTGCTCGATCAAACTCTCCTTCAAAGTAACAATATCTTTCACTTGTTCCTCTGAGAATTTCATAATTTGATAAATGAGGGATGGGTATTAAATGCATTCTAGGTAATTAAAATATCAACATCTTTGTACGATATTTTTTTAAACCCATTAATTGGATTTGATGTGGTAAATAATTCTGATTTTGTAAAAGTTGACAACCATTCCAAAAGTGATTTTCCTCTTTGTAATTTCATTAATTTTGTTTTTCTTTCTGATTTTTTTGTATTTGAAAACTTTCCAATTCTATCTCCAAAATCCATTCCAAACAAAATAATTTTTTTTGCACCATAATGATTTGCTAGAAAAACTCCTCTATCTCCATCTGTGAAACCTCCAAAATTCTGTATTTTCCTAAAAGGTTTTGATTGAGTTGTTCCAATACAATTTTTAAATTTTTTTGAAAATTCTAGTTTTCTTATATTATCTCCATGTGCATGTACAACAAATATTGATTTTG
>JADFJY010000067.1 GCA_022565935.1 Nitrososphaerota archaeon | reverse complement strand
CTGAATCAAAATGGGCTGGCAGTGCTTGTGGTAAGTGTGGGTATAGAGTAAAAGACTATGATGTGGTAATTAATGATAAATGCCCAAGATGTAAAAATTATGATCTAAATGATGATGAACTTCATTATGGGATTTGATAATTTGGAAAAAATAAGGATTCCCTCTCAGTTTCCCCATATTGGCTTTCGTCTGCTAAATTCAGGTTTCTATTTTTTGCCATGATCTCCTTAACCATTAGGGGGGTTTGATTTCACTCTAATAGAATTACACACAAACTTTCCACCCCCCATCAAAAACAATGTTTTCAAAAATATGGATAACCTTATGTTTATACTATGGAAATTATTTGTGTGGGAATTAGAAAATTGATTAGTGATTCAATCACTAAGGTTGAACATCATTTTGAAGATGATGAAAATAGAATTATTCGAGAACTAGACGAAAATCGTGAACAACATATTCTAGAACTAGAAAAAAATCGTGAACAACATGGTGAATGTAAACAATGTGGTGGGAAATTTCTAACACCAAATTACAATGGAACACTATGCCCCGAATGTCTAAATTTTAATTATTTCTTTAATTTCTTCTCATTTTCGTAATATTCTTTTTCTGTTTTTTTCCAATATGTTTGTAATTTTTTAATTTCTTCTTGATCTTCTTTTCTTTTTTGTTCTAATTCATCTTTTCGTGAAATTGCAGGGTGAAATTCTCTCAAACATGGGATTTTGATCATACAGACGGCGATAGAGGAAATAATAATACGAGTAATTGTCAAGCCCTATGTCCAACTTGTCATGCATTAAAAACAAGAGGTTCAGGTTTTACATCTTAGGGTTTTCAACGCTAAACTATGAAATCTGTAATAATGTAAATTAATTTAGCAACATCAATAGTTTGTATGATCAAGGAGTATAATCTTAAAAAACTAAAATTGATTTAATGTTATTACAAGAAATTCAAGGAGAATTATACTTGAAAGAATTCGTTGCAGGAGATGAATTAATCAAAAAATTCTCATGTAATTCTTTAGGACATTCTATTCTAACTGAAAAACGAGTATTGAAAACTTGTGTAATTCCAAAAGGAGTTTGTGGAAAATGTGGAGAAGGTTTCAGATATTTCAAAATGTCAAAAAAGCAAACTGAAGACTTTAGAAAAGAAATGGAGAGTGTTTATCTATTTGAGAAGCACCTAGACATAGCAGATTGCAAGACCTAGAGGAGATTATAGAAAAGGAACTAGGAGAGAAGAAGGAGATTAGGAGAGAAGAGAAGAAGGACAGGAGAGAAGAATACTATAAGAAAAAATCTAGAGAAGAAAATATTTCAATGCTAATCTGTCTATCACTTTCATTTTTAATTCTAGGGTTTAGTTTGGTTTTTCAAATTGATCGGAATTTTTAATTATAATTATCATAATTGTTGTAGGGATCTCATATGGTTGGGCTACAATAGATGATCTCCAAGAAGGATTTATTGTAATAAAGGAAGGCTATTCTGCATTAAACCAAGTAATTGATTCAAAAGACTTCAAGGAAGGTCAAGAACTAGGTCAAGACCTTGCAGGAGAGGGATTAGAATTCCTAGAAGGTAGATATGAGAATTACAAGTCAAATAATCCTGATGAATTTCAATAGTTCTTGTATGTAGGTTCAGGCATGGGACTAACTTACATACAAAATGGAAGTCTAGAATTACCTACTGCAATCGAGGATAAGAAACCTAAATCAGCCAAGGGAGAGCCCTAGAACTATAACTCACATACAAGATGGAAGTCTAGAACTATTCCATGCAGGATTCCTTAAAGGACTAAAACCCCTTAGTAAATCGGGAAAACAATTTCCACTCCACTCACTAGAGTTAATCTTCTAAATCTCCCTCTTTATTACTAAATCAACTATATTACAAATTGAAATGAAATCATTGGAATCCTCCAAACAGTCTCTATATTATGAGCTGAACAATGCACTGATTGATTAGATTATATAACGTTTTAAGAAAATTTTGTTACTTGTCTGATACTAAAGAAATTAAAGTTGTAGAATCTCCAGAAACTGAAGTTGTAAGTGAAGTAACAGAAGAAAATACAGGGTTGACTAAAGCACTAGACACATATCGTAAATTATATGAGAAAAAAGGAGCAGACCCGTTATCTGAAAAAGAACTAGATAATCTTCAAAAAAGAATTGACAGTATAGAATCAAGAGAAGTTGTTGATAAGATAGTAGAGCATGAACCAGTAGAGATTCCTTGTGAAAAAGGTAAAATCACAATTGGTCCACCAAGATTAACAAAATTTGAAAAGGCAAGAATTATGGGTGCAAGAGCATTGCAGTTGTCTTTAGGAGCACCACCATTTATTCCAATTCCAAAAAATGCAAGAATTTCATTGGATATCTCAATGGAAGAACTTAATCAAAGAGTAATCCCAATTACAATTAGAAGAGTGCTTCCAAATGGAGATTTTCAAAACATTCCAATTGATTATTTTGAAAAATGAATCATTGATCGATAAAACTTAAAAGAACAAAAAATTGCTGATTGTTGAATAATGCTCATGGAAGAGACAAATGAACCATATGGTCAAGAGCAGACCAAAAAGTCTGAAGAGACCATAATAACTATTGGAAACGAACCGATAATGCTATCAGCCATTGATATTTTATCTATGCTTGGAAGCAAAAACCAAGTTATTCTCAAAGCTAGAGGAAATTCAATTCCAAATGCTGTTGCAATTGCAAATATCATTACAGAAAAAATGCTTAAAGGAAATTCCAAAGTTCAAAAAATTACATTGGATACAGTTGAAGCTGCAGGTATTGGAAGAATGACATCCACTATTAAAATTATTTTAAATAAAATCTAGTAAACGCTTCCAGGACCTTTAAGAAGCATATTTTCACATTCTTTACATACTTGCTCATCTATGTCGGATTCAAGATTGTGATGTATCTCACATATTAGCAAACTAGATTTGATATAATTACAAAGACCAATAAATTTTGAAAGATTTGATGGAGTATATGCCATGTCTGATGAAAGACTATCAGTTAATTCATTAATCATAGTTGCAACTTGTTTTTCTGCTAAAAGTTTTGCAATCAATGAAGGATCACCTCTTGTTCCACGGATATAATTGCTAACTGCTGCTTGTGTAACTCCAAGCATTTTTGAAATTTCATCTTCTCTAATGTTATGATCTTCTGCAAGTTTTTTTGCAAGAATTGCTCGTAACGCAGGAATTAGATTTTTAGATTCAATTTCAGCAGGTAGTAGCATTAATTCTCAATCATTCTATAAAGAATTTAAAGTTTACAATGATAAATATGGTTAGCCATAAGAAAATCATTAGGCATAGCTATTTTAATTTCAAACCCATACCATTGATGTTGGATAAAGTTTCCAAGAATCTATACAGAAGTTTAGAAGAATCTTGTAATGAGTGCAAATCAAATTTGATTTCATTATCAGGTGGATTAGATAGTTCCATTATTGCATATTTTCTAAAACAAAGAAAACCAAAGTCAGTTGCAATCATTGCAGAAGATTTTGTTTCAACAGATCTGACTTATTGTCAAATGGTTTCAAAAGAACTGCAATTACCTTTATCAATTTACAATGTTAAAACTGTCACAATTCTTGAAGCAATTGAGGAAACAATTAAGATTTTAAAAAATTTCAACGATATTGAAATTCGCAACAATGTAGTAATGTATCTTGCAATAAAATGGGCAAAAGATAATGGTGAAAAATCAATCATTACAGGAGATGGAGCAGATGAATTATTTGCAGGATATAGTTTTCTAATAAACAAACCAGAAGAAGAATTAGAAGAGGAGATCAAAAGAGTTTGTTCAATAATGCACTTTCCAACACAAAAAATTGGAAAAGCGTTGGGAATAAGCATTGAATCACCATTTCTAAATGATGTTGTTGTAAAATTATCTAAAGAAATTCCGGCAAATCTAAAAGTAAAAAATGAGAAAGGAAAAAGGTATGGAAAATGGATATTACGTAAGACATTTGAAAAATACATCCCATACCAGATTGCATGGAGAGAAAAATCAGCAATGCAGGATGGTTCAGGTACTGCAGGGTTGACAAATTTGTTTAATTCAATAATTAATGAAGAAAAATTTGTAGAAAAAAAACTAATTGCAGAAAAAGAAGATAAAGTGATTATTAGGAGTAGGGAATCAATGCATTATTATGAAATTTTTAAGAAATTATTTGGATCTCCGGTTGATAAGAATGCAAAAAACACTTGCCCTTATTGTAAGCATAAAGTTGAAAATTTAAAATTTTGTAGAATGTGTGGTGCTTTTCCCATCTAAACATTATTTTTGTATTTACGAGGTTTTTTAACAAAAATTTTCCTGCATCCGTTACAACAAAAATAGAATTTTTTTCCATCATGATCATGAAGTAGCGCTAAATCTTCATCAAGTTCAATTCCACAAACAGGATCTACTGGCACAGATTTTCCATATGTAAATTATATTTATAGATTGAGTTAAAGGATAATTCTAGTATTGATTGACTCTAAGAGTTTTTTTGACTTTATCTAGGACTTTGGTTTTATTTCACGTGTAGCATCAGTTGTGATTTTTAAAATGTGTTCTATTTCAAAAGCGGTTAATTCTTTATTGCCCTGATTAATAGATCTTTGAACTAAAGAACCAATTTCTTTTGTTAATTCGGCCATAATCAAATAATCAGAATCTATTTTCTTAATGCGAACCATCTCAAAAATTCTAGATCACCGTTACTAATTAAGAAGATCATAAAATTCCAAATATGGAAATAGGGTTTACTCAGAATGAATTATTTCAAGAATTTTTTTGGGAAGAACACCATAATCAGCATCAGGTTCAGATACTACATACAAAATATCATCATTAATTATCACACTAATTGCAAGCGCACGTTCACGTGAAGCCAAAGCAAAATTCACAGATCCTAGTTGCTTATCAAATTCTTTTCTCATTTTAACGCGCAATGCAAGTTCCATGAAAATCGTTTCATCATCTTTTTCATTTTCTAGTGGTTCAACATTATCTTTCATTCCCCCTGCAACCAAACGTCCTCGCTCATTAATTACACCAACAAATCGAATTTTAGGGTCTATAGATAAGATAGAATTACAGATTTTAGCATAATCATAAATCTTGGCAGACAAATTACCATTTTTTACTAATGGTGACTCGTTTAATATCTTTCCACAAAATTTTAAACATAATTTCCAATTAAGAAGTGAGTTTCTTGACTAATGCTAAAAATTCATCTTCAGGTAGTGGAGGAATTTTCATAATCTCAAGATTTTCAGAAACATGTTCAGATGTTTTCTGACCAACTAAGGGAGCCAAAACTCCAGGCGATGAGCGAATAAATTGTAAAGCACGTGAAGATGGTTTTAGTTCGTTGAATTCAGGTATTGCACCTGGTGCCAACAAACGTCCTTGCATAAATGGAACACTAGTAAATACACCTATTCCTAAATTAACAGCAGCTTGTAAAATAGATACATTTTCAGTTCCAAGCAATTGATTTTTTCCAAGTAATGCTTGATCATAATGCATGTTAAAGGGTAATTGAATAAATCTAAATCCGTGATTTTCTCCTCCAATTTTTTTAGCCATGTTAACAGAATCTTCAAGTGATAAATATTGAGGATTCTCATTTGAAACTCTGAAACACTCCCAAGTTGCCATTCCATAAAATTTGATTTTTCCTTCGTCACGTTTTTGTTCATATAATTCAAAAACTGATTTTAAAT
Organism: Nitrososphaerota archaeon; assembly: GCA_022565935.1. GTDB lineage: Archaea > Thermoproteota > Nitrososphaeria > Nitrososphaerales > Nitrosopumilaceae > Nitrosopumilus. The sequence goes on along the minus strand of JADFJY010000067.1, from coordinate 879 downwards.
TCTCTAAGAACAGTTCCTTTGAAATATCTTTAATTTGTCCCTCTACTGCGTTATGAAGATACATTAAATCAACACATTCCAAATCTAAATTTTTCAAACTACGATCTAGTTGATCAGAAAGATAAGTTGGCGTCATGCAATGATATCCAGAGGTGATATCGCCCTCTTTGATGACACCTTTTTGTGTATATTCTTCTTTGACATATTCCCAAAAACCTAACTGAACATCAGCATCATTTGTTACATATCCATTTTTAGTGCTAAGAAATATTTGATCACGTGAAATTTTTCCTTCTTGAATTAATTCAGAAATAGCTTTTCCAACTGAGCGTTCAGCTTTTTGGGATCTATAGTTAATTGCAGTATCTACAACATTGATTCCAGAAGTAATGGATTGTTTTACTGCATTTGTAACTAATTCATCAGTTCTAGAATCAGGATCACCAAGATATGTTCCAATACCAACATTAGAGAGAATAAGATTTTCGAACTCTTTGAAATTAGCCTGGTTTACGCCGGAACTTTGAGCAAATTTTTTAGTTCCTTCAAAAGTCGCAAAGCCTGAAATCATATAGATTCTCATAAATTACTAAATTTATGTTCAGTGTAAACATTTCAATACTAAACTATTATTTTTTGTGCCTGTATAGATTATCCAAAATTATTTTTAGACAATTATAAAATGAGAAAAATAGAGTTTAGAATCTAAGGATTAGTTGCTTCTCTCTCTGCTTCTCTTTGAGATTTCTCTGCCTCTCTCTCTGCTTCTCTTTGTTCCTTCATTGTTTCTCTATCTGCTTCTCTTTCTTCCTTCATTGTTTCTCTATCTGCTTCTCTTTCTTCCTTCATTGTTTCTCTATCTGCTTCACGATCTTTTTG
>JADFJY010000066.1 GCA_022565935.1 Nitrososphaerota archaeon | reverse complement strand
GTATAGTATATTTCACTACGAATAGACTATGGTAGATCTAATAATACCAAAGAAAGTTTGACTTATTTACAGATTAATTCTATGCATCTTAGTGCGGGGGTCGCCTAGCCTGGTAGGGCGTGGGATTGCTAATTCCATGTTCGCAAGGACACGGGGGTTCGAATCCCCCTCCCCGCGCCATTAAAAATTAAACTTAATAGACCGATTAAGGAAGTTTTTACAATGGGACGAAGAAAAACTCAAAAAATTATTCGAACTGGTCCTAAAAATGCAACAACTGGAATGTGTCCTGCATGTAATACCATTGGTAAAGTATTCCTTCTTGGTCCTCCTGGAAAAGAACGAGGTAAATGCGAGAAATGTCGCCAAGAGTTTGAAATATAATTCAAAAAGCAGGAGCCTACAAACCAAAATATTTACCAATAACTATTTAAGACAATTTTTTATTGATAGATAATTATGAGTACAGAAGCTGAAACCATCTATGAAAGAGTTGCAAAGCTTGAAGATGAAATTGCATTACTTAGAAGTGAAGTAGATATTCTAAAAGGAGCATTAAGAAATAAAATTGCTCGTCATGAAATATCATTAATTAAGAAAGGACGACAAATAGCATCAATCATTGACTAATCTTTAGTCTTAATACTTCTTATCAATTCTAAAATAAAATCTATATCTTCTGCGTTTGGATTAATTTCTAAATATTTATTCAAATATTTCAATGCAGTTTCAGAATTGTGTAATCGTTCTTCTAGAATTCCCTTATCTCTAATATCTTCTGGAGATTCAGATTCCATTGCTAAAACCATGTTAATACATTGAAGTGCTTTGTCATAAACAAATGATTGTATATATGAATTTTTCAAGTTACGAGTCATTCTAAGAAGAATTTGTTCAGGTTTTATCTCATCAAGAAATTCTGGTTGAAACTTTAACTGTTCATTAAAATTAGTATCTAGAATTTCTTGCAAGTCATCTACATCTACTAGTTCTCCATCATGAAATGGATCTAAAATCATTTCTTCATTATATTTTACCAGAATGTGACTTGGAAATCCAACAATTTTAAGATCTAATCCGATAAACTTTGCAATTTCAACATAAAGAATTGAGATGGTAATTGGAAGACCTAATTTTTTATCAATAACTTCATTTAGAAAATTATTTTTTGGATTAAAGTAATCATCATCATCTCCACTAAATCCTAAATTTTCAAAGAAATGTTCATTTAACATTGAAATTAGATATGTTGGATTTTTAATATCGTTGATTGATTCTTTAAGAGACATTCCTATTCGATTAATTTTTTGGATGTATTCCTCTACATCTAGATCAGGATATTCTAAAATCTGGGCAAATTTTAGACATTTTTCCACTAGGTTGAAATTTGTATTTTTAACAAATGAAAGCCATTCTGCAACAAATGGATCAAACTCTTCTTTCAATTGTTACAAACTCATCTTTTTGAGGTATAATTGAGGTTCTTTGAGCTCTCTAGTGTTTGGAGGAATTTCAATCATTTTTTTGAATGTATCCTTACCTAGTTTTTCATATACTATTTTGGTAAAGTCTTTTCCCATACTCTTTCTTATTTGATATGAAGAAAAGTCTGTTCCCATAAACGTGGTAAGATAGTTTTGAAAGTCTTTATCATCTTTTAAGATATTTTCAATTGCAAAACTTGCCATTCCTTCCATAGCAGTAAATGCTGCATGGTGTTGTTGAATTGGAACAAGCCATCTCTTGTAAATATCTAAAAGTTGTGGAATTAATTCTCCAATTTTTGGATCTATCTCTACATGTGTAAATGTCATAACATCTGGTCCAATCTGTTCGATTAGAAAATGATCTGGGTTTAAAAAGAAAAATAGATTTGCTTTTTTTGCAAATGGAAAATTATCTGGCACAGCTTGTAGCTGACAATATTCTGAAAGCTTGTTAACTATATCTGTATCAAGTGATAAAATTATACTTGCTAGTTCTTCGTTAATTTTGTTTACTTGCATTGCTGCATCCTTATTTACTTGTTGTAGATTTCCTTGTGCAGAATGAATTAATTCTTCTAACACTGTCATCTTTACTGCGCCTCGATACCCAGAATTTACATTTTCAAATCTTGATTCGTATGGCTCTCCTTGTTTATGAAGAATTATCTGTGGATATTTTGATAAAATGAATTTGTTTAGATAAATTACAGAATCAAGATAATCTCCATATGTTGTTGTAATTTTAGAGATGTATTGAATTGCATATGTTGAATATACCAAATACTTTGTAGTATCTTGTTTCATCAATTCTGCAATTCTTTTTGAATCTTCTTTTGCAACTGCGTTAAATAATTCTGTAACATACTTTTTCGCCTCTTTATCTGCAAAGACTTTGTTACCTTTCAATTTTTTTAAATCTTCTAATTCTGGAAATTTTAGCTGTAGATCATCTGGAACTTTAACACCGAGATACTCTTCTACTTTATCTTTTAAAATTGGAAAAATTTCTTTTGAAATATCCTCTAATTCTTTGAATTGTACTTTATCTTCAAGACTTTCTTTGGCCTTGATTGCTAACTCTGTAATCTCTTTTTCTTCATTAATTTCAACTGATAATTGACCAAATAGGGCTTCGGCAAACTCTTCAAATTCTCCCATTTTGCATAAAATCAAAAAATACTACATTTAACATTATCTTGGTTTTTTGTATCAAAAAAATTATTAGTTTACAAATAATTGATTTGTTATCTGAAATGCTAGAATCTAGTGCTAAATTCCTAAAATGTGTTAGATGTGGTTCTAAACTAGAATTAGATGTATTCAAATCTGATCAAGAAATTGACGAAGGGATTTTGGAATGCGTAAAATGCAATTTAGAATTTCCTATTATTGAGAAAATTCCAATTTTATGGGATGATTTTTCTAACTACCTCTCTTCTCGTAAAGTTTTGGGTGGTAAACTCTATCGATTAGCTAATTCTGGAAAAATGAAAAGTTTCTTAAAATTCTCGTTATCTCAAATCAAACTAATCAATAATGATAGAACAGCACTTGAGGAAAGATGGTCTAAAATATATCAAAATAATAAAAGTTCTAAATTCTATTCTATAATAAAAAAAAATCTTAATTTTATTGCAAAATCAAAACTTGTCTTGGAGTATGGTTGTTCAATTGGAATCATTACATCTTCTTTGGCTGAATGCCATGATATGGTATTTGGAATTGATAGATCATTTAGTGCACTTAGATATGCAAAAAAATCTTCAAAAAATAATCTTGATTATATTATAGCAGATTCATTATCTCCTGTTTTTGGAAAATTACAATTTGATTTAATACTTGCATTAAATATTTTAGAATTAATTGAACCTCTTGATCTACTAAAACATATATCAAAACAAATTTCAACTGGATATTTTGTTATATCTGATCCATATGATTTTGATAGAGGTACAAATTCTGTCAAAAAACCAATTGATGAAGATACACTACGTACAAATTTGTTGAATTTGGGATTCAAAATTTCATCTAAAACAAAAAATCCATCTTACATACCTTGGAATTTAAAACTAAATCCGCGTGCTACTTTGAACTATAAAGTAGATTTGATTATTTGCAAAAAATAGTGTGATTTAGAATATTAACAAAAACTGTAATGCCTGGGGCGAGTTTTGTTAAATTAGTTTGATACTCTTCAAACAATTAAGCCAATCTTCGCAAAACGACTATTGGTCTGTAAACCATAATCTATACTTGATTATCCAACACTCTTGGCAGTTATTTGTTCATCTTTTTTCCATTTCTGTACTAAAATACCAAGTACAGCACCAAACGCCAAATGAGCTATCAATGTAATTACAAAAATATTGTATCCATCCATGTGTTCTATTCCAAATGGTCCTTTCATAATTATCAAATATGGAGCAACCATCATTACCATTTCAATTACTACAGCCCAGATTATGCCATACCACCACTTTCCTTTTCCAATTAACAAAGCATAGATAATTCCAAATGTAGCTCCGTTCCAAAAGTGCCAAAGCCCTCCAGCAATAAATGCATCAAGTGGTGCATGATAGAGATTCATTGGAACACCTGATTGCATAATTGTTTGTTTTACTTCAGATAGTGCAGTAATTTTTTCAGTTAGTAATAATCCTGGAACAGAGATCATACTGTCCATTGGAATCCATTTTGTAAACATGTAAGCTGGAATCCTAATTGCTTCTAGAGCAAATGATGCAACTGTACCAGCTGCCATTCCTATGAATAATCTGTTTGTAAGATGTGGGAATTTTGAACGTATTAAAATCCCTATTGTAAATATTATAACCACAGAGGGAATAATCACTACATCTCTGTACATTGCGTATGACATAATATCTAAAGGCCCAAAAATCACAAAGCTTGCCGAAGCCCCACTAAGAATTATTACAATAATGACTAGCCCAAGCTCTGCCCCTCTTTTTTGAAGGATATTTTCCACAAGTAAAACTAGGCAACCATCTTTTTATCATTATTTCCAAAATTTCTGGGACGGGATAATCATAGTAAGATTACAATCTTTGAGGGGGATTTACAAAATTAGTTTAACACTCAACCCCATTGTGGTATTGAACTAAAAGTTAGATACCCTCATTTTCAATAAAATAATTGTAACTCGGTTAAGATTCGATACGTTTTATCGGTAATTTAGGCTCCAAAAATAATTAAAAATTCCAACTGGCAGACTGCCGAGTATTACCAGTTGGTGTACAAAACACTCAAGGGGAGTATTCTATTATCAATAAGGATGACAAGAAAGATAAAGATTTTGAGAAAATCCTAAAATTGTAGCCTTGTCTAGATAAATCATGAGTCAAACTACAATTACTCCTGAAATTGCGAAATTATTTCAAGGAAAAAACTTTGCGTCTTTTGTGACCTTGATGAATGATGGTTCTCCTCATGTTGCTCCTACATGGGTTGATTTGGATGGAAATACCATTTTGATAAACACTGCAAGAGGACGTGTGAAAGAAAAAAATATCAGACGAGATAATCGAATCGCCCTATCAATTTATGACCAAGAAAATCCTTACAACATGGTAACAATAAGAGGGAAAGTAACAGAACTTACAGAAGAAGGTGCTGATGAACATATTGACAAACTTGCAAAGAAATATTTTGGTCTTGATAAATATCCCAATCGTTCTCCAGGGGAGCGAAGAATAATTTTGAAAATACAACCTGAAAAAATTTTTCATATGCAACCTCCACAATAATTCCTTCTAGCGGGATTTACAAAATCAGTTTGACACTCTAACGACTAAGGTTCGATGTGTATTGTTAGCATATCAGGTCCCATAATTAGTTAGAAAGTATTGTATAACGTTTGAAAAACCCTCAAAGGGTGTTGAAGTTTTAGTTTGATACTCTTCAAACAATTAAGCCAATCTTTGCAAAACGACTATTGGTCTGTAAACCATTCAATTTTCTGAGTCTCATTTTTTATTGTAAGCACTTGGTAAATGAAACCTGTTGTAATCTTTAACTAAGAATCATCATTTTCATTGCAGATTGTAGACAATCAAAAGAGCAATAGTTTCTATAGACGCCTACACATACCTTGTCACATGTTTTGCATTGTATATCCATGATAACTATACCACATTAAATTATAATATACTGTGTCTGTCTTTAGTAATTACACATTTTTTGGCTAAGGATTTCAAGTGTTTCCATAAAGCCTCTATGGATTAAGCATCAAAAACCTAATAGTCAAAGTTGCTTAGAACAATTATTGGATTACGAAAGGTTCTGCTCACAAATTTTAGAAACAGATCCTAAAATCAGATTTGCTTCCGTTTATGATGAATGGGCTGCTCGTGTTGCAGGAGGAATGAGAGAAGGATTAGAAAGTCTACTTTCAGAGCATATGGAAAATGAATTGGTTAATCTCTCTGTTCTTGATTGGAAGTCACGTAAAGATTCGGCAAAAATGCTTGGCAAAACAAAATATAGTATGGCTGAATATGATACGATTAAGCGCTTTTCCTTTTACCTAGGTAATGATAATTTACTTCTTGTAAGTACTGAAAAAGAAGCTGACACTAATGTAGTAGTAGATGAAATAATTGAACTCTATAACAAAAACCAAAACTAAATTATTCCACAAGAATGGTAGGTGAATTCCCTTGGAATTGAGCCTAGAATTTAATTTAATTAGTAATTTTTCAAAGATTTCTTTAATTTCAAAAGTGATTTTTTGTATCAATCATACACTAAATATGCAAATATTTTGAAACTTGATACAATACTGTCTCAAGTATTATGGAAATTGATATTCACTAGAGTGTTAAACTGATTTCACAAATACCACATCCTTATCGAGTTATTGAACTTAGGATTTTTTCTACAAGTTTCTGGTAGTCGACATTAGGATCAGCAAATACATACAATATGTTACTATTTCCTATGGGAAAACTCATTACAATTGCCTTTTCTCTTAGAGACATTGCAAAATTAACTAAACCCAACTGTTTGTCAAATTCTTTTCTCATTTTTGCTTTCAATGCTAATTCCATAAACAATACCTCATCTTCTTTTTGACTTTCAAGTGGCTCCACCCCTTCTTTCATTCCTCCTGCAACAAGCCGACCTCTCTCATTTATCACACCTGCAAATCTAATTTTAGGATCTAACTCTTTTATCCTATTGCAGAGTTTGAAATAATCACGAATTTCATCTACGCTAGTTATTTTTTTTGAAATTAC
>JADFJY010000065.1 GCA_022565935.1 Nitrososphaerota archaeon | reverse complement strand
ATTGACATAATTCATTACAGTGAATGACCAAAATGGACTAGAAAATATTAGAAAAATTCCACTCTTCTTATGTTTCAAATTCGCTTAGTTAATCTACGAAAGTCCTAATTCGTGTGTGTACTCTCGTTGTGGCTGGGTTTGGTTCAACGAGGATTTTTTTTATTCATCTAAAATAACAACATTTAGCCTCAAAAAACAGGTAATTACACAAAATTACACACAGGCATTATAGTATGATAAATTTGAAAATAATCCATTGGAAGAATTGGATCTTGACTTATGTGCTAGTTGTGGAGCAGGACTCTTATCTGTTAGTGATATTTGTCCACAATGCGGTTTTCTAAAAAGTAAGAGTACTAAACTTGATGAAGTACAAGAAAAGGCAGCAACTGACATTGAGATTGATGAATCTGAAGAACAACCAAATAATGTTGTAATTGAAAACTATGAAGAATTTGTAGAGAAGGTGGCAGATGACATTAAAAGTAATCCATCTAGAAAGAAACCTACTGAAATTAAAAATAAAATATTTCTCCCAGCGGGGGTAAGATTAATTAGTATTTTTTATATGCTCTTTGGAATTTCTATGGCAGCTTTTGGAATAGTTTTTGCTTCAGCAGTCATTTTTTTGGTAATGTCAAGTGGATTCAGTACTTTAGGTGACATTGGTGGTGGTATGGGGAACATGATGACGTTGCCAGGAATGGGTGGTATAGATGCATCAACAATGTCATACATTGATACTATTATTGGACTAAATGCAATTGTAGGTTCACCTAGTGCAAGTGACATTGAAGTGAGAATGAATTCATCTTCTATGTTAGACATGGATTTAATGATGGAAATCATAGGAGAAATATCTGTTATTGCACTAATTGAGATTGTTGTTGGGGTGTTGGCTTTTGTAGTAGGAATAGTTTTGTTTAAAGGTAAAAAATTGGCTAGACCTTTAACAATTACATCTTCAATTATTTCTATTCCCATTGTTGTATTGTTTGTAGAGAATATTGATAATTTGGTTCTTCTTGGAATGGTTGCTGTTAATGGTATGGTTCTCTATTACATGTTCAAATCAAGAGTAAAAGAATACTTTAATCAATCATCAATAAAAAAACCCAATAAAAAGTCCAAGATTAAAACTAGAAGAAATATTAAGAAATCTTAGAAATAACATGTCAATCATACGCTCATAAATTTGATAGATTTTGTAATTTTTATTCTATGAAAAAGGAAAACAGTGTTACGACCTAGACAACAAATGGAATCTGGAATTGAACCTCAAGATGTTGTGTGTAAAGAAGGACTTCTTTTAATATTGAGAACGTCTAATGGCTCAGCAGCTTGTGTTACAGAATCAAGTTCAACTAAATTGCTTGATATGGGTTGGGGAAGTTTAGGTTAGTTATCTAAACACAAAACTATTTTTTTCTTTTTTTATTTTACAACTGAATACTAAAAACAAACAACTTGATAGTGAACCTTATAGATCATTAATACATGAAAAAATTAAATGGTAGATCATATACATGCTTGGAGAAAAAAATTAAGACTGAAAGAACTTATGGATATAACAAAGCAAGAATTAGAATCAGGCAAAGAAATTACTATAATTAATGAAATATTAGATATACAAATGCAAAAACGATGGAACTTAGTTAGTAGTACTAGAAAACAATATCTTGATGATATAAAGAAAATATTAGCAAATCAATATGTTTTAGTGATTTAAAATTTTATTTTTTATACTAATTTTTTAAAAAAAGTTTCTAAACTATCAAGCCATCTGTGCAGGGGCTTGTCCATCATATCCTTGTTTTTTATGTATAGAATCAATTACTGATCTTGTAAATTTATCAAAGTCTTCGTTTTTCATAGAATCAATTACTTCATCCACAGTTTTGTTCATATCAATTTCTTTACATCTACGATCTGCCTCAGAACAATAAAATTCGATATAACTTTGTATGTAATCATATTCTGGTCCTTGAATTCCTATCTCTGATCTTCTTCTGCTTAGTCTGTCTCTCCAAGTTTCACTCATTAAATCATCATAGATACTTTGTTATTGCATTTAAAGAAAATATTTTATATTTTTTTCATAAAAAGAAATTTAAAAGATTGAAGTTTTTTGGGCATGTCCTTTACTTGTCTTGCCGTATGCATCGACATGTAACACGACAATAGGATATTGTGGATACTTCAACCTTCATAAATAATATGTCATATTGAATGATAAACTAGATCAAATAAATTATATACATTTGTACATATTTAATATCAATTCTAAACAACTTTTAATATATTTTAATAAATACTTAAATTTTATTTTTACATATTTACTGTAACGAGGATCTATCAAACTGCCAAGAAAATTCATCAGAATCTGAAGGATTCTAATGGAAAACTTTGTAGAGGCAGAAAGATAGGGAAAGAGGAAAACACGGAAAAAGATGGAAGCATCTAATATTCAAATGTGTTTTCCAATTAATCCTCGTGTCCTAATTCGTTATTTTTTTACAAATTTGAAACGAATTGATAAATTACTATAGAGCCTATTATCACTCCAATTACAGCAACAATTATTATTCCAAATTTCATGAGTTTTGCTCTTTTATCAAATTTAATGTAGGCTTTTCGTTTTACCTCAGTGTGATGTTTTTCACAACGAAATTTACCTTCATATTCTTGAAATCCTTTTTCACCACATTCATAACATTTTCTCTCATCCATGATAATTTCTGAGTTTAATTCACATTAATACATCGCGGATATTGATATTTCAATAAATTCTACTAGTAAATTTACAGATTTTTACTCTATAACTTCATAGAACTGATTTAGACGTTGAAGCAGTAGATCTTTGTAATCATCAGTTTTTTTTACAAATTCCATTCTCGTATTTTTTTCACTACTAACTAGAATCACAATTTGTTTTATCTCAATCCCTGTTAGTTCTTTGAACATTTCAGAATATGCAGTACCTTGAATAAAATGATCAGTCATCCATTCTTCTTGTTGATTACTTCTTTTTGTTTTATAGTCTATAATTGATAATTCTCCATCATATTTGCCAATACAATCTGATGTTCCTGCCAGTTTCATTTTATTACTGTATAGTCTTAATTCAGTTCCATGAATATCGTTGATTTTCTGTAAAAATGGAATTAGATTATTGAAATGGGCAACTGACAATAGTCTGACCTCGTCTGTTTGAGGAATTTCATTTAGGTGATTTTCAATTAATTTGTGAGTTTGCGTGCCTACAATTGAGGATTCTTCTGTGATATATTGAGCAGCTGCTTCTTGCTCTTTCCAATTTTGCAGGCTTTGCTGTTTTTCTGCAGGCATTGTCTTTTGCAGAATAGTGGTAATTGATGGATAGATATCGCCATTCGGTGTTTGATAATAATGTGAATCATCTTTTTCAATTAATTCTGCTTGCTGAAAATTAATCGGGATGTGGTTGAAGAAAGGCATCTTGCATGTTTGTTATTTTAGTGTAATTTTAAACTCTTTTAATATGCTAGAAATTCATTTTTTTCTAAAAAAATAAAGTTACCTTTATTACATGAAATTTGATATATTGGATATGGGAATATCATTTGTTTTAGTTAATTGTGATATGGGATCTGAAATTCAAACAATTGAAAAACTCAAAGAGTTATGCGATGAAGTGCAAGGAACATATGGAATTTTTGATTTTATTTGCAAATTAAGATATGATGATATGGAATCCTTTGAACAAACTTTACTAAAAATAAGAAAGATTGAAAAAATAACTCATACCAATACCATACATACTATTCCAGAACAATCATGATTGAACTAGAAAACATGAATGCTAAAATAAATCTCAAGTTCATTATTTCTAAAAGCAGATATGGCTAATCCAACTGAAATCAACTCTGTATTTTGGAATGAAGAGACAAAATCATGGGATCACAAGATGATTAAAGTTGATGAATATCACGGATTTGTAGAATGTCAACAATGTAGAAGACCAATGTCACATAACATCAAAACAGATGGTGAATTCAAAATAGTCTATGTAGAATGTGGATGTTCAAGGCGAAAAACTGCCTAGTTTTGTATAGTTGTGCTTCATAATTCGGCAAACTCATCATAACTAAGAGGAATCAGAGAGAACACCTTGATATAATCATCAGCATTTCTGATGGAATTTTCAAATTATAAAACGCTTTGAAAAACATAAAATCCAGCACAATATGATCGCAGTTTCACCAGGCGTAAAAAACAAAAATTTCTTTAAGCAAAGTGTAATTATTTTTTATTCTGATTTTTTATCTCAAACACAATTCTAGTTGTTTCATTGAGTCAGAGACATCTCGCGGTGTTAGCTGGAAGAGCCCAAATGCTCACATAAACTAGTTAATACATAACAGAGTCTCCAAAATAAGGAGACTGACTTTTTTTTTCAAATCAAAAATTATTGCTAAATGTTCTTTGTTCTGGGTTTATTTGTCCCCTATGAAACAAATTCTATCAGTGAAGGCAAAGATTATCATAATTACATTGGTTGCAGTAATGTTTGTAGCATTTGTATCCCCTACTTTTGCGCAGCAGTTCCAAGACCCAATTTATAATATACGTGGAGGAACAATTTTAGACTTTGAAATAGATCCTGAATCTACATCACTAATTATCACACTTGAAACTAGAGCCCGTGGAGAACTAGTAATTACACTACCTCGAAATTTAATTGATGCCAAAATTGGTTCTGATGATAGTAATTTTGAGATATTTGTTTCAGGTTTACTACTTAGCTCTTATGATGAAACTACAACACCTTTTGATAGAACAGTTACAATTCCATTCAAAAGAGCAAACAATGAAATAATTATAACTGGGACAATGATTTTCAACCAAGCACCTACACCACAACTTACAAAACCACAAGAAATAGAGAAAATAATAGAAGCAGAACTAAGAAAAGAAATACCGGATGATAAAGCAAAACTCTTGATATTTTCTGATACTCAATGGTCTGGTGCAATGGAGTCATCAAGTTTTGAGTATGCAGAAATTAGCGGTAGCGCTGACAAGAGTATCATTTTTGATTGTGAATCATCCTTTGGTCGTCAAGGAGTTTATGGTGCAAAAATTGAAAAACTAACACAAGATGGTTATGTAAGACTAGTTGTAATACAACATCAAGAAATATTATCACAGGGTACAACTGAAGAAGAATTCGGTAATGTGTTGATTAACGGTAATTGTTTTTCAAGTTTTAGTGCTGGTCCTGGAGGTGGATGCCTTATTGCTACTGCAACATATGGAACAGAGTTAGCGCCACAAGTACAACAACTACGAGAACTCAGAGATGATCATTTACTTCAAACAGAATTAGGAACATCATTTATTGAATTATTTAACGAATTCTACTATTCATTTTCACCAATTATTGCAGACTATGAACGTGAAAATCCCGTTTTCAAAGGATTGGTTAGACTAGCAATTACCCCAATGATCTCATCTCTATCAATTCTAAACTATGTTGATATGGATTCAGAATCTGAAGTGTTAGGTTATGGAATTTCATTAATTCTACTAAATATTGGCATGTATGCTGGAATTCCAGCAATTGTGATTTTTGGAATTAAAAAGAAGTTCTAAATTTTTTCAATACGCTTAAGTTGATTATCTGAATGGACGAAACATGGGTAATTCATTAGGAGATTATATCATTGAAAGGTATTCATCATCTGATATTAAGAATATCAAATGGACAAAAAAAAACCCTAAAGATACTACAAAAACAAAAAAGAAAAAACCCAATAAGAAATATCAACACTCTTCGGGTTCTAACATAATTTATCCACAAAAGATAAAAAAAGTCTCAAAACCTCTTGAAAAAGTTTTCAAAGTTGAAGAGATAAAAGAATCTAAAAAATCAAAAGAGAAAAAACCCAATAAGAAATATCAAAACTCTTCAGCATCAGAGTGTAAAATTAAACAAGAATTCAAAAGACCTGGAAGATAGGTGTGAATACACATCTATTGGATGCCATGGTATAATTATCCCTAACATTTGATGAATAATGTAATTTGTCAAGATACGAAAACCCAAAAATCAATGTGCCAGGTGGCGCAGTTAAAGTAGTTTTAATTGGCATTGTTGTATTAATTGTAATTGGAGTAGTGGTAGGTTCTGCAGTACAAATTGTTGATGCAGGACATCGGGGAGTTTTACTACACTGGAACGCAGTTGATCTTACTGTACCACCACTAACAGAAGGACTCCACTTTGTAACGCCATTTGCAGACTCTGTAGTACAAATGGAGATTCGAACATTGAAATTTGTAAAAGCAACATCAGCTGCATCTAAAGACCTACAAACGGTATCCACTGAAATTACAGTAAACTATCATCCAACACCAGATAAGATTCATATCTTATACCAAACAGTGGGATTAGACTATGAAAATAGAATAATCACGCCAACTGTAGAGGAAGTTGTAAAGCAAGTCACTGCAAACTATAACGCAGAAGAACTAATCACAAAAAGACCTCAAGTAAAGGCAGACATTGAAGCCGATATTAGTTCTCGTTTACAAGAATTCCATATCACTACAGAGATAGTATCAATTACTGACTTTCAGTTCTCACAACTCTTTGCACGAGCAATTGAGGACAAAGTAGAGGCAGAGCAAAAGGCATTCAAGGCAGAAAATGATCTTAAAAGAATTGAAGTAGAGGCAAGACAACATGCAGCACAAGCAGAAGGTATTGCTGCAGCAAACATTGCACAAGCAAACGGTGAAGC
>JADFJY010000064.1 GCA_022565935.1 Nitrososphaerota archaeon | reverse complement strand
TCCGTCTTTTACTTCTGTCTTGATGAGGTCATCATATTTGCAATACTGAATTAATTGAGGTCTGTATCTCGACCATCGATAACATTATGATGATTATCGCAATAGATTGCAATGTTCTTGTAACTATTATTTTCAGAATTTCCATCTCTATGATGTAAATTTAATTTTGTATCAAGTGCAGTTATTCCACATTTTTCACATCTAGCCCTATTAACAGTAAATTGACCAAGATACTTCAAAAGCTCAGTTTGACTGAAATCTTTTCTATCGCCCATGATTTTCTTTCTTATTCTATTATTTTAGAAATTATTTTTGATAACATTAGATTATATAGACAGAAAATTGTCGTTTTTTTATGAATTTATTTAGAAAACAAACTCAAGAAACGAGTCTGGTCTGTAGAATATGTAAAATGGAATTTACAGACTCTGAAAGAACTGTACGACATATGATTAAAGCTCACTCCAAACCACAAAAAACCAAAAAATAGAATCTAAGTAAATGGGCAAATACTCAATTTATTAAAAACAAGAAAATAACTCGTGTTGAAATTTCTCGATTTGTTCAGGACAAAGATCCTGGAAGATATGTCTATCTTGTGCAAATCAAAACCTAAGGATTTTAAAGTAAACTACAGAGTGGTTATTCATGCGAATATTACAACTTCATTGTGACAGCATTGAGTATACTCCAATAAAAAAAGAGATCAAAATGGCTGAAGATATAGAAAATCCTCAACTCCAAAGACTAGAGGAAGTTGTAGTTGCATTTGTTGCAATAGAAGACGGTGATGATTCTTCAGTGGCACAAAATGCCATATCTCAAATAAAAAATTCTATGGGAAAAATTGGTTGTAAGAAATTATTGCTATATCCATATGCTCATCTTAGCTCTAATCTTGCAAAACCATCTATTGCTATGACGTTACTTGAAGAGATGGAAAATAACGCATCAGATATTGAAGTATCTCATTCTCCATTTGGCTGGACTAAATCCTACAAATTACAAGTAAAAGGACATCCACTAGCTGAAAGCTCCAAAGTCATTACAAAAGATTCAACAGATTCAAAAGACGCAGAAATTACATCTGATGCTCTAAAAGGTGAATCAAAAATTCACTCTTATTGGAAAATAATGTCTCCTGATGGAACAATGACTAACATTGCTGATTTTGATTTCTCAAATCACAAAAACTTGGAAATTCTAGCAAAATATGAATCAGCAAAACAACGTAGTGTTGAGGAATCTCCCCCACATGTTGCATTAATGAAGAAGATGGGAATTGCAGACTATGAACCAGCTTCTGATTCTGGAAATATGAGATTTTATCCTAATGGCCGTCTGATTAAATCTTTGATTGAACAATATGTTACTGAGAGAGTAAAAGATTATGGGGGATATGAAGTTGAAACTCCAATTATGTATGATTCAGAACATCCAAGTATGGTTAGTTACTTTAATCGATTCCCAGCAAGGCAATACAATATTGATTCAGAAGGAAAAAAACTCTTTTTGAGATTTGCAGCTTGTTTTGGCCAATTTCTTATGGCTAATCAGTATCAAATGTCATACAAGAATTTACCATACAGGCTCTATGAACTTACACGATATAGTTTTCGTCGAGAGCAATCAGGTGAACTTGTTGGATTGAGACGACTCAGAGCATTTACAATGCCTGACTGTCATGCATTCTGTAAAGACCTAGGGCAGGCAGTTGATGAGATTATCCTGAGATTTGATCTATCTCAAAGTGTTCTACATGAACTTGGAATTGATAAATCTGATTATGAAATGGCAATTAGATTTACTGAAGATTTTTACAATGAAAATAAATCATTCATTGAAGAATTAGTTAGAAAAAATGACAAACCAGTATTAGTTGAAATGTGGAAAGAAAAATTCTTTTACTTTGTTTTAAAATGGGAGTTTAACTTTATTGATAATTTAGGAAAAGCATCGGCTCTTTCTACAGACCAGATTGATGTGGAAAATGCTGATAGGTATGGAATTGAATTTGTTGATGAAAATAACAACAAACAACATCCTATAATCTTGCATAATTCTCCTAGTGGTGCCATTGAGAGAATAATTTTTGTCTTGTTAGAAAAAGCAGCAAAAGATATCAAAGAAGGAAAAAAACCACAATTTCCTTTATGGTTAGCTCCAACACAAGTAAGAGTAATTCCATTAAAAGAGGAATTTAATGACTTTGTAGAAACTTTGACTGATAAAATTTCTTGCAATAATATTCGTGTAGATATTGATGATAGAAATGAAAGCATTGGAAAAAGAATACGTGAAGCAGAAAAGGAATGGATACGATACATTTTGGTAATTGGTGAAAAAGAAGTAAATTCTGAAAATCTAAGCGTTCGTGATAGAAAAACAGGTGATGTCAAAGAATTGTCATTTGATGATTTCTTAAATGAAATAAACAAGCAAACTAAAGGAAAACCTTTTTCTGGTTTGAATTTACCAAAATATCTCTCAAAGAGACCACAATTAATGGTGTAATGAAAATGAGCTTTGTTGATTTATACATGAACAAAAATCCGATGATCACCAGTTCTAATGTGGGTTCTGAACCTGTTGCAACAGTATTTGGTGTTCCCTTTGATGCAACACATTCTTACAAATCTGGTTGTAGATTTGGACCTGATGCAATTCGTGATTCATTTAACAATATTGAAGTTTTTCATCCTGACTTTCAAATAGATTTGGAATCTGTGAATATTGAAGATTTGGGGAATACACGTCATACTGTGGTTGCATCTGAAATGATTGATATGGTAAAAAAAATTACTTCTGAACTTGTAGCAAAACAAAGACAACTTTTCATTTTAGGTGGTGAACATTCTATCACATATGGTACATTCACTAGTTTCCCAAAAGAAACAGGTTATGTTGTATTTGATGCTCATTATGATTTACGAGATGAATTTGCAGATATCAAACTAAGTCATGCATCTTACCTCCGAAGGATTGTTGAAGAGAGAGGTGCTGAAAATATTTTACATGTTGGGGCCAGGGCATTTGTTGGTGAAGAATTAGAGTTTCTAAAAGAAAACAATATCAAAACAATTTCTGATAAAGAAATCAGAGGGGGACAAGGGCCTCAACTCCTAAAAAATTATGTGTCTACATTTGATACAATTTATTCTAGTTTTGATCTTGATGTATTGGATCCTGCATTTGCGCCAGGTGTTGGAAACCCCGAAGCTGTAGGCATTTCATCTCGAGAATTATTTGATATGATTCATTCTTTTGAGGAAACAAAGATTACTGGTGTAGATATTGTAGAGTTTAATCCATATCATGATAATGGTTCAACTGCATCTCTTGCAGCCAAGATAATGTCTACTATGATTGCCATGAATTTATCAAAAAATAAATAATAATTTCTAACATGGATATCAAATCACATTAATGATGTAGGCTGGTTTTCAAAATTGACTTTTTTTTATTCCTGCTCACTTTATTAGCTAGTAATTTGGGGGTATCTCGTGTTAAATAATCTCCGAGAAACTCTGGCTCCAGCACTTGAAAAGATTGGCAAGGGATTTGCATCAACAGGACTGTCTCCAAATGTTTGGACATGTGTTGGTCTTGCGTTTGCATTGATTGCTGCTGTAGTGTATGGTATGGGAATGGAATTTGGATTAATAATTGGAGGAATTTTGTTACTTGTTTCTGGATTCTTTGATGTGGTAGATGGACAAGTAGCAAAAGTTACTGGAAAGTCATCAAAAAAAGGATCTTATTTTGACTCTATGTTTGATAAAATTGCTGAGGTTGCAATATTTTTAGGAATTTTAGTTGGTGGATATGCAGAACCTTATCTTGTATTGCTTGCAATTACCATATCATTACTAGTTAGTTATGCAAGAGCAAAATCTGATGCCCTTAACATTAAACTTCAAGGAGTAGGTATTGGTGAGCGAGCAGAACGGCTTTTGGTAATTGCTATAATTGGAATAATTGGTTTTATGGAGTATGCCGTAATAATTGTGGTAGTAATTGCTGGAATTACTTTAATTCAAAGAATGGCAGTAACTGCAAAAAACATTAAAGAATAAGACTATCGAAGTTTTCCTCGGTTTCTTCTAGTATCTGCAGATCTTATTTTGAGAATCTTAAAGTGAATTGCACATGAAATACAATACCATTTCAAAACTGTTGGTGAGGCAATGTATGCACCTTGTGCTCGTAGCTCTTTTGCCAATGTATGCTCTACTAGATTTATTCTACCTGTGACTTTTTTTGCCTTGTCTTTTGGAACTGTTTGTCCACAGTTTGTACACTGTACAGTTCCTGATGATCCTTTTCCTCCTTTGGTACGACCTCTACTTGCACGTTTTAGTGGCATTATCATGAAACTCATTTGCCTACTTATATTCTTGAGGATTTTTTGAAATGCCTACTTTTAACAAAAAATCTTTAATTTCTATATAATTGAAATTTCCTTTTACAATTACCACAAAATTTTTGCTTAGTTTTCTTGCTTTCAGTGCCTAAAAATGAACCACATCTATCACATTTTTCTTTAATCATTATTTTTTAATTTCTAGTAGAATGTTTTCATCATGCTATTTAATTTGTTTTAAAACATACACAAGGTTACACTCCTGTGCAGACTCGGTTCAGTCCTTATGTTTATGCAAATCCTTTGAATCCTTCATTTTTGCATGTACTTTCATAATGATAACCACGACGCCAAAAAAACTAAAATGAATTAAAGTTAAAATTTCAATCATTCTAAAATACCATGATTTTCCTCCTTTTTCCCTAAATTATACTCAAGGTTACGTACCTGTGCGGACTCGGATCAAAGAGTGAGAGTTATTCACCAAGTAGGTTTTCTTAAGCTATATTCTTGAGCATTTTTTGAAAGCGAGATATGAACATGAAATGAGATAAAACGATCCAAAAAATCTAGATTTTATCAAAAATAATATGTCTATCTATTTTAGAGTAAGTAGTAACGAGAAAATGGTGATTATAATTGCTAAGTGAAGATGATCTATTTGCCAGAATCATAAATGTAAAAAATCTTAAAGAAAACTGCTTCAAATATTTAGAAGAGAGTTCAAAAGAATTACTCACTCAAAAAATTATCTATGCAATATCTGAATTAACTGCTGAAAAGATGGGCCCTGTAAAACTATCTGAAATTGCACTAAAATCTACTGGCATAAATGACAAATTAAAACAAGACCTAGTTAGATTAACCATAGAAAAATCCCTTCTAAAGTGTGGGCTAGTTGAGAAATTAAAATATGCTCCAAATGATGTTAGATATATTTTGACTGCATATAGATTCCAAAAAATCAAAGAGATTGATAGTTTTAGAGGTGCTAGCTCTGAACCAATTGGAGATGTATTTGAGTTGCCCAAATCCTCCTGGCCAATTCCTGATGATTTCTATCTTCTCTTGGCAAGAAAATATGGATACGAAGAATCACTCAAAAAATTACATACAGATTATGATGGTGATTTAATTCCTCGTGGACAATATGAGAATCTTAACAATTACTATACTAAAATACTTGATATAATTCGTGAAAAATTAGATTCAAAATATTCTTCTCTTGAAAAATTGGTGATTGTAGAATCATGAAGTTTTTGATAATTTTCAGTTTAGTTTTGTTTGGTTTTATTTTTGTAGGATTTGATGGTAATTTGGCTTTTTCCCAATCAAATCAAAATATGATTAACGTAAGCTTTGAAAACAATATTGCACCATCTTATGAGATACCTATTGTTTCAGGACAAAAGTTTACTTTGATTCAGAGCTACTCTTGGGTTAAAGATGAAACAAGCAGGTATAATCTTGTATCATATACTCTGGATGGTGAAACAGTCAATATATCAAGGAATGCACGAGGAGATTTTACACTAAACATTCCAACTGATTCATTTCACAATATAGTGTTTTCAGCTGTTTCACAATATGCTCTAGCTGTTGAAGGAACAAATAATTTTTCATATCTTCCTTCTTCTCCAACTCAGGATAATTGGTTTGATGCTGGAACTGAAGTATCAGTTAATGTGCAAAAAACTATAGAGATCAAAAACAACAAGGTGAGACAAGAGGCTACTGGATGGTCCCTTGACAAATTAGAGTTTTGGATCATTGAAGATGATGGTTCTACATCATTTACTACTGCTCCAATAACTATGAATGAATACCATCAGGTGGATTTCTTAATGACGAATCAGTACAAACTCAATGTACTATCTGATTTTGGAGAAACTACTGGAAGTGGATGGTACGTGCAGGGAATTACTGTTCCAATTGGAGTTGATACAGGTATTGATGGCTTGATTCTAAATACATTGTCTGGATGGGAGGGTGCTGATATAATATACGATGGAAACATCGCCCTAGTACTTGTTGATGGCCCTGTAACAGTTTCAGCAAAAGTTGAGAAAAATTATTCTCTTCTAATTGTAGTAATTGTAATTCCAATCTTGATCGTTGGCGTGATTGTTGTAAAAAAATTCAAGCGAGCCACTCCTGTCATAATCGAAAAAACTATTGAAAAAACCGTCGAGGCACCTCAGAAAAAATACACAGACAAGTATGATGAGAAACTCTCAATTTATCTTGCCGAACAAATTTTAGAGAAATTAGATGAGCTGTATTCTTTGAAAATTATTTCTGAAACAAAATATTCAAAACTTACAGAAACTCAAAAATTTGTTAAAGAAAATCTTGGAAAAAATTTAAAGTAAATTAATAAATTGATTTTCACAAAAATTAATCTAAGTACTTATGGATCTATACAAGCATTTCCTGGATTATTTGGAACTGTTCCTGGAGGACATTCGCTTTGAACATCTCTTTCTACAGTTGTTGCAGATAGACTGCCAGAATCT
>JADFJY010000063.1 GCA_022565935.1 Nitrososphaerota archaeon | reverse complement strand
GAAAGAGCATACGAGATGGACAAGGGCAAGCAAGTGGTGTGTCTAGAGCAGCATCGCTTGGTCTTGTAATTACTAACGCAATTGTAATGGATCCTATTTTAGGAATTATCAAAGCAGACATTGGAGTAAAAGATGGAAAAATTGTAGGGATAGGAAATGCTGGTAACCCTGACATAATGGACGATATTGATATGGTAATATCTTCACACACTGAGATAATTGCAGGCGAGCATACAATTTGTACTCCTGGAACAGTTGATTCACATGTTCATTTTATTTCTCCTCAACAAGCTATACATGCAATCTGTAATGGCACTACTACGATGATTGGTGGTGGAACTGGTCCAGCTGATGGAACAAATGCAACAACATGTACTCCCGGTAAATGGAATATTCATAGAATGATTGAATCAGTTGATGAATTACCACTAAACTTTGGATTTCTTGCAAAAGGAAATGACTCTCGTGAATCTGCATTACTTGAGCAAATTGAAGCAGGAGCTTGTGGACTAAAACTACATGAAGACTGGGGTACAACTCCAGCTACAATTGATTCAGCATTGAGAGTTGCCGATAAAACTGATACTCAAGTTGCAATCCATACAGATACTCTAAATGAATGTGGATTTGTTGATGACACAATTGAAGCAATTGCTGGAAGAACAATCCATACTTATCATACTGAAGGAGCTGGAGGTGGACATGCTCCAGATATAATGAAAATTGCAGGTGAAGAAAATATACTTCCTTCATCTACAAATCCTACAAGACCCTTTACAGTAAACACACTAGCAGAACATCTTGATATGATGATGGTTTGTCATCATCTAAACTCATCCGTACCTGAAGACGTGTCCTTTGCAATGTCTAGAATTCGAGGAGAGACCATTGCCGCAGAGGATGTACTACATGATATTGGAGTATTGAGTATGATGTCTTCTGATAGTCAAGCAATGGGGCGAGTCGGAGAAGTTACAACCAGAAATTGGCAGACTGCTGATAAAATGAAAAAGATGGCTGGTTCATTGCCTGAAGACAATGATCAAAATGATAATTTTAGAGTAAAGCGATATCTTGCTAAAATTACAATTAATCCTGCAATTACTCATGGGATTTCAGATTATGTAGGCTCACTGCAGCCTGGTCGATTAGCTGATATTGTAATTTGGTCACCTCAGTTCTTTGGAGTTAAACCAAAAATGATCATAAAAGGTGGTTTTATCGCATATTCACTAATGGGTGATCCTAATGCATCAATTCCTACTACTGAACCTGTTATGTATCGTCCTATGTTTGGAGCCCTTGGCCAAACAAAATATTCCACTTCTGTTACTTTCACATCTCAACTTGCACTGGACAAAGGTATTGAATCAGAAATCAATTCAAAAAAGAAATTGGTTCCTGTGAAAAATTGCCGTTCCATTGGAAAAAAAGATATGTTGTACAATAATCTCACTCCCAACATTGAAATAAATCCTGAAACATATGAAGTAAAAGTTGATGGAAAAATTGCAACTACAGATCCTGCCGAGAAACTTTCTATGTCAAGACTATACAATTTATTTTAAAGATTTTTAAACTATATGTTTAGTTTAATGAAAATAATTTATTGTCTAATCCAATTGTAATTACAATATTAATGCCAATAATGAAAGTTATACTAGCTATTGCATATCTAATATATTTAGTGACTGAATTCATTTTTGAAAATAAAATAAATGGTAAACCAATAACTCCACTAGCAACAGTCATGCCAATTATGCTACCTATGCCAAATAAAATTAAAAAATAAATCATCATATCAAAACCATTCATTGTAGATGCAAATAATGCAACAAGACTGCCACTACCTGCAATACCGTGAACACAACCTATTAGATATGCTTTGTGACCATGTTTGTGATTTTCATTATGGTCATGAGAATGTGTGTGGGCAATTCCGTTTGAATGTTTGTGAGGATGAATATGTTTTTGTTTAAAGATGCTTTTATTTGTAAATGTAAAAACTGCTAAGGTAATCAACATAAAACCAACAACAACTTCCGCACTAATGAAAAAATCATCTGGTATGTTTAATGATAAACCTGCAATTAGCAATCCAATTAGAATTATACTTGATGTATGCCCCATTCCCCAAAGTGCTCCTCTTAAAGAAGAGATAATGGTTAGATTACGTAATTCTAGTTTTTTTGAACTCTTTGAATTATTGTTATTTCTTAATAGTTGAGTGGATACGGCACTAAGATGATCAGGCTCAAAAGCATGTAATAATCCAATCATCAGACCGGCAATTATAATTAAAAAAGGATTATTGGCTTGGAGCATTCCCATAATTGTGTCAATCAATTATTCCACTACTCCTATGTTGCTTGTTTTCCTTCGTGGAGAAAATATTGATCAATTCGTATGGGTGCTACAATTGACATTGGTTCATTTTTAATTTCATCTGTTGTAATTGTAAAAGTTAATTTTCTCAAACTTTCAGGAACTCCAATCATTACTTGATGTGGTAAAAGCATGTTTGGTATCTGTTTTTGAATTTCGTTGATTGTTTTGTGTTCATTTAACGAAGTAATGACGTATGCAACAAACAATCCTAGTGCCTCGTTTATGTTTAGTCGCATATTGTTTAAAAGGTGTTTTTTGATTAATTGTGTAGATTCATAGAAAATTAATTCATCAGATTTTTCATAATGAACTATTTTGGTAAATGGCTTGATATCAGGATCTCCCTGTACCAATACTTCAATTTTCATTAATCTCTCTTTGGAATTTTAGACGTTGGATTACCAAAACTGTATGTGTTTCCAGTACCCATGTATGCATGTGGTCTTACTGGATCTCCTTTATCCAAACCTCTCTTTGTTAATGATAATCCTGCCAATAGTTCGATAACAAGTCTTTGACCTAACCCTGATGTGATTCCTCCATTGTAAGAACTTGCATCACTGACATCATATGCTGGAGCAATTTCTACCAAATCCATTGCAAATCTATCAGGATCAAAAGATTTTGATAATAGACGAATCATTCTAATACCTTCTCTTGATGTAAGTCCGTTTGGTTCAGGTTCTCCAGTACCTGGTGCATAAGCAGGATCAAAAGAATCAATATCCCAACTAAGATAGACTGCATCTGTTCCATCATTTGCTCTGTCAGCAATCTCTTTTGCAATAACATCAATTCCTAATTCTTCAACATCAAGCATTGTAAACCATTGAAAGTCTTGGTCTGACATCCATTTGTATAAATCGCGTCCTGGCCAATATCCTCTTGGCCCTACCAACGAATAGTTTTTTCCTTTTAGGCAACCCATCTCCATTATTCTTCTAATATGTGCTCCATGATCATACTTGAAACCAGTTAGTCCTTGTGGTGCACAATCAGCGTGCGTATCAAAATGAATCATACCAATGTTTTTGTATTTTTTCTGAAACGCTCTAACGTTTGCATAAGTAATTGAGTGATCTCCTCCAAGCATTACCGGAATACCGTCTGCTTCAAGCACCTCTTTGACTTTTAGAGTCATTCTCTTGTGTGATTCTATTACATCTCCTGGTGAAACTATAACGTCACCATAATCTACTGTTCGGAAAGTTCCAAATGGGTCAGCACCAGTTTCTATATTGAATCGTTCAAAAGGAGGTGATGGAATTGTAGATGCTGCTCTAATTGCTCTTGGTCCATATCTTGCTCCTGGACGAATAGTGGTACCAAAGTCAAATGGTTCTCCAATAATTGCAACGTCAGGTTTTGCTTCAAGTAATTCTTTGTGTGTCTTTATCCAAGGAAGATGTAAAAATGTATTAATTCCTATAAATGGCGCAACATCTGCACCTTGAAAATCATCACCATAAAATTCCATGCCCATTTTAAATCAAATTATATGCACAACTTTGATAATTAAAGATTTCAAGTAAAATACGTATGTTATATTTTAATTATTAAATATCATCGTTTTCTAAAAAAATCAATTATGTGTAATGTACGTTTTAACTATAAACATAACATTTGGGTGACAATACCAATATGATTTTGCAAAATTCAAAAAATGCATGGTATTTTTTAAATCAAGGATTAACCGCAGTTTATTACAATCAATTTAGAAAAGCTGTTTCAAAATTTAACAAGGCTATTTCACTTGAACCTGAAAATATTGTAGCACAACTTCATAAAGGTAGAACATTATACAAAATGGATGATTTTCAAAATGCTATAATTTGTTTTGATAATGTATTATCTGTAGATCCAAAAAGTCTAGATGCTTTATACAACAAAGGAATTGCACTTGAAAAAATAGAAAAATACGAAGAAGCAATATCTTCTTTTAAAAAATCTCTTGAAATTGATTCACAATATTCTGATTCATTAACATCTATGGGATTATGTTTAAGTAAATTAAAACACAATGAAGAAGCTCTAAAAATAATTGATCAAGTTTTATTAAATAATTCAAAAAACTCTGCTGCTCTCTACGGTAAAAGTTTGATTTTAGGAAGATTAGAAAAAAGTTCAGAGTCAATACTATTCTTACAAAAAGCTATTGATGAAGATTCTAGACAATCTGATATTCTATATGAAAAAGGCCAAAAACGTACAAAACAAGGAAAACATGAGGAAGCAATAAAATTTTACACCAAGGCTTTAGAGACAGATAACAGAAATACTAAGGCACTCGTGGCTAAGGGATGGACACTTGATTTTGCAGGATTTTCGAACAAAGATATTTTTGTATTTTATGATAAAGCTCTAGAAATTGATCCTAAATGTACTGACGCTCAATTCAATAAAGGAATAGTTTTGGATAGAACACGTCTATACAAAAAAGCCATAAAATGTTTTGATAAAATTTTAGATTATGACTCAAAAAATGTTAGAGCACTTTATAGTAAAGGCACATCTTTATCTCAATTGAAAAAGTTTGGCCAAGCCAGATTTAATTTTGAATGTGCATTAGCGATTGAACCCAGAAATGTTGTTGCTTTGTGTACTATGGTATGGTTTCTAGAACACTTAAAAAAATATGACGAGGCTCTTGAATATTGTGAAAAAGCATTAAAAATCAATCCGAATTACGTATACGCAATTAGCTATAAAGGCAAATTACTTTTATTATTAAAAAAATATGAAGAATCTCTAAAATATTACAATAAAGCAATAGAACTTGATCCAAAAAATCAAACTGCAATTTTCCACAGATTTAAAGTGACAGGTGCATTAGATAAGATGAATAAAGAATCATTTTTAAAAAGACTTACAAAATTATGACATTCATTATTAGAAAAAAATAAAAATTATCTTAGAATATTTTTATATTTGTTATTTATACAGTATAGTAATGCAGAATGTTAGCACACAAGAAGATGTAGATAGAGAATCTAAAAGAATAATCAATGCGCTATATGGTGATGTGACTGATTTCCGAGTCAATGAAACTTTTCAAATTCCTGAAAAAGGACCTAGAGAAGCTTGGGATGTTCAAGTTAATTTTATGTTGAATGCTTTGAAATACACAGTAGACCTTGAAATCCAAGAGAAAGATGGTCATGTAACTAGCGCACGATTAATTGATACAATGACCCCACTTTAATTTTTTTATAAATTTAGATTATTTCAATTAAAATTTAGTGTTAAGATTTTTCTTGCTGCTTTAATCTTTTCAAGTAAATCATTAATGTAAATATCTGCAAATCGTTCAAAGCTAGAAATACCCCCAATACTTTTTTTCTGTTTTTTAAATTTTTCTTGAAGCCAACTGAAATCTGATTCCTTTAGACTAATAGAATGGTTTTGTGCATCACTTTTTGATTCAAGCATGTTAACTATAAAATAACTCACAAATTTTGTAAAGCATTTTACGTTGTACATTTTTTCATATTCTTCACCGAGTTTTTCATGATTTTCTACCAACCATTCTTTAACATCAGATCTTATAGTTATGGTGTTATATCTACCTGACAAATCTAATTTTATTTTATGAGATTCAACTGAGTAATATCCTCTTTTTATTTCATTCATTATGATAATTAATGTGCTGGGTAGAAACATTCCCGGATAACTCTTATCTGTTGCTTCTTGTAATCTAGTTGTAACAACTGGTTTCATGCCGAATGTAGAATATCCTTTTCCTGGCACACAAAATATGCACAATTAGTGTTTATATTATTTTATGAACTATGAGAAATAAAAATTATTTTTTCTTCAATTCTTTTATCAATCGAATTAATACCCAAAATGTTCCCATTGCTATAACTCCTATTCCAAGACCACTGAAAAAAGGATTGGATGATCCAGATTGATTTAAACCAAGCCCTAAGATAATTAGAATAACTGCTAAAGCATATTGTTTATCCATATAATATTCAATGAAATTAAATTAATTAAATTTTGATTTAAAATTTTAATAGAAATTTCAACAATAATTTGCATAACAAAAATATTTTTTTCTGAAATAACAAATTATGAATTTCATACGTTTATATTAAAAATTTTCTTTAAAATCATTGAATTTACATAAATTATTTCATAAAATGTACTATACGTATAACTTATTCCGCATAAAACGTACTATACTTGAAAAATTCAAAACTAATATAGTTTGGAAAAATCATTGATTACATGGTGGAGATGGATGGGTTTGGCATTGCCGTTGCCATATTTATTCTCATTACTCTTGCTGTAGGTGTATTTGCAGGTAAACTAGTCAAAAACAGCGGTAAACGATTGATCGTTGCAGGAAAAAGTTTACCTTTGTTTATGGTTGGAACTATGCTTGCAGCACAAGCAGTTGATGGAAATTCATCGTTAGGAAATGTTGCACTTGTTTTTGAATTTGGGTTTTGGGCGGGAGCAGTTATTCCGATTGGTTTAGGATTATGTCTGTTTATGACAGCTGCATTCTATGCTAAACCATTAAACAAAATGTCAATGGTTACATTGCCTGATTTCTATTTTAGAAGATTTGGAAATGGAGCAGAAGGTCTTTCTGGTA
>JADFJY010000062.1 GCA_022565935.1 Nitrososphaerota archaeon | reverse complement strand
CAAGATCGCTATAAATGAAATTGACAAGACTCTGGCAGCAACTGCTACAGCAGCTGATACAACTGCCTAGAAAATCTTTTTTCTAAAATCATTAATACTGGAAATTTTTCCCATACCTCATGACAGTTATTATAACAAGAAAACCAGGTGGCGTTACACAATTATTCAACACTGAAACTGGTAGAGTTACTTACAAGTGTAAAGCAGAATCTGCTTACATGCTAATTGAGGCTTTTGGTGGAATCATAAAATTCAATCACAAAGGAGCAATTGCAACTGTTACAGGTCACATTACTTCGCTTGAATCATGTGATGTAATTAAGAAAGGACATCCAAATTACAAGGAGGCATTATCTGTAATCATTTCAGCACACAAAGAATTTGCCAAAAATGTTTCTGATTTATATCAAAAAGAGATTCAGGAATTTGAAAACAAGTTAGCTGGAATTTAACTAGTATGCAAGTTTCTTGGTTGGTCATGAACTCTGCCAATATGTAATGCAAGTTCTACAACATTTGTTCCGTATTCTTTACCACAAAACATGCATTTGAATTTGTATTGACTAGACAGATCTGATCGAGATATTTTGTTGTATTAATAATTGTCTGATCAATCTAGCCGTAAATCATACACTGTTCACATTCACATTCTTTTTGCTGCTTTGCTTTCTTCAAACATTTTTTGTGTTGACCTGCTTGACACTGTACACAAACCTCATCAAGATTATCTACACTTGTATATTTTTTAGATTGATCAAATCCAAAACCTCCATCTTGTGGTCCTACCATATTTTATCATAATTGATGTAGTATTTCTACTTCACTAATTGATTGAAGATTTTATTGTGTCTAGTAATTCTTTTTTACGTGTTTCGATAATCCCTCTTATTTCAAAAGTATCTACATAACCTCCAGCTGATGCGCGGGTTGCTTTGAGTAAATAATGCAATGCTCCCTCTTCAATTTTTCCAACATAATATCCATAAAGAAAATCTGCTTCATTATCACACTTCCAAATTTGTTTAATGTATGGAAATGTTTGTTTAATTTCAGTTGGTATCTCTTGAATTCTTCTTTTGATGTATAGGTCAAGTGATCTTCTTATTGAAGAGTTATCAATCAATTCAAATTTTATTTGGCAACACTTGTTTTTTAGTCATTATCTTTCTCATCTTCTTTTCCATTTTCTGGATTGTCCCACATGTGCATAGTTCCACGAATCATAAAAGAACCTACAATTATGGCTACTAATCCTCCAGCAATAAACATAAAGAATTTTCCAATATCTTTGATGCTTGCCAATATTGCTCTTTATTTCAAGTCTAATTATAATTGTCTGGGGAATTCAATTAGATTCAATAGTAAGTTTGTTACATTCTATTCGTAATGTCTAAAAATAAACAGATTATAGCTTGGATTGGATTAATTGTTGGGGGGATTGGATTTTTCTTCTTTTCTATTGAAATGGCTGAGTTTATGCGATAATTTTGAAAATTAATTACATTGTAGTCATTTGTAGTAACGATCAACGTGATTAGTCAAGAAATTAAAGACTTTTTGGATCTTCAAAAGCTAGGTTATGTGGCAACTGTCAGCTCTGATGGTAAACCAAACATTTCTCCAAAGGGAACTATCATTGCCTGGACATCAAAAATATTGGCATTTGCAGATATTCGTTCTCCAGACACAATGAAGAATTTACAAAATAATCCATTTGTAGAAATTAATGTAATTGATCCTCTTCTACGTAAAGGCTATCTATTCAAAGGCCAGGCTCGAATTATTAAAGGTAATTCTCAATTTGAAGAAATTCTTACTCATTATAGAAAAAAAGGAATCAAGAGTCCAATCAATGCTATTGTATTAGTTGATGTTTCAGAAGTATCTGAAGTTATTTCTCCATTATATGATATGGGAATTTCAGAGCAAGAAATAAAATCAAAATGGAAAAAACATTTTGAAAGTTTGTGATTATTTTAATGATTTCATTGATGTGATGAGTTTTTCTAATTCTTTTTTAGTTTTTTCATGTTCTTCTCTTTCTTTTTCTAAAAGTGATTGAAGTGATTCTAATTCTTTTTGTGTTATATTGAGCTTTGATTTTAATGATCCCACCACTACACTTGCTGCTTCAATAATTCCTGCAGAACTTTTTTGGTTTGAATCATCTCCTTGGATGAATTCTTTTTCTTTTTTAGTTAGAATACTTGTATCTTGAAAATAATCTTTTTTCTCTAATTCTACTTTTGCATTATATAATCTTGATCTCGCCTCATCTAATTCTTTTTCATATTCTATCTGTTGATTTTTCACACTATGAAGTAAAGATTGTTTTTGTAAAATCTGTTCATTAATTTCTTCATGTTCTTTTTTGACTTTTTCTAATTCTTGTTTCATTTTTGAAAAATTTTCTTTAGTTTTATTAAATTCACTAACAGATTTTGAATCTTTAATCTGTTCAAAATTTCTGATTTTTTTAGAAATTCTTTTATGTTCTAGTAAGACAACATCCAGTTGCATTTTTTTTTGATTAATTTCTTTTTTAACTACCATTAAATTACTAACGATGTAATTGTATTCTTCTTTTACAGTCTTAATTTTTTGCATTATTTCATCAAGTTCTTCTTGTTTAATTCTAAATTCCTTTTGGATATTTTCTACTTCTGTTTCTAATTCTTCTTTTAGTGCATATTCTTCACTTTTATCAGAAATTGTTTCTTCTACTTTTTTCTTAGCAAAAAGTCCCATATCCGTCACCGATTATTCCCAAAAGATGAATATTTCATTACTCTTGTTTGACTCGGTCTCTAAAAAATTTGAGATAAAATCCAATGATACCAATAATTATACCTCCAATTAATGCAATCGTGCCTAATCCTGGCATTTCAGGGTAGATATTTGGTGCAAGAAATAGCAATAATGCCCCTAAAATTATCAGAGCAAATCCGCCATTATTTCTTGATCTGTTATGTTCTCCGTGAACCATGATTATGTATATTCTGAAAGTGTTTTTGCTACTTTTTTTCTTCCAATGTCTGAAATGAACGGTCCTATCTTTGGCCCTCTTGATGTTCCCAATATTATTTGATATAAAATTTTAAAGAAATCTTTTGGCTGTACATCATTTGATTTTGCAATCTGATAAATTGTATTCTGAATATCTTCTGGTTCTTTTTCTGCTCCAAGTTCATCTACAAGTATTTTTAATGCAGTTTTTGCAGAATTATCCAAATCAACTTGTATTTTTTCTTGTTGATCAAACTCATCTGAAAAGTTCCCTGCAAGAACAATGAGTTTTTCAATTTCTTGCTCAGGATTTTTTATCACTCCATAGTCTAACAATTTTTTCATTACTCTCTCTTTTCTATCTTCTTTGAAAATTTTTGTTAATTCTATTAAGAGTCTATAGTTAACATGTATGCTTGATTGTTTTGGTGGACTAAGTAGATTCACATATTCATAGAGGCCTTTTAATTTTGTTAGTTTAGCTTGATTATCTATTTTGATTCTTCCAAAGTAAGTGTCTTCTAATTCATTGTATTCATTCATTAATGATGGAATATCTTCAAATCCTAGTTCTCGTGCACCTGTAATTCTTTTGTATAGTAATAATAGAATTGATTTTGGACTACCAAATTCCAACCATTTTTGTGCAGTTATGACATTACCCAATGATTTTGAAATTTTTTTTCCTCCTTTGTCTAAGAACATTTCATATTTTACATGATGAGGATGTGCAAATCCTAAAATTTCATCTGCAACCCAGTCATTTACTTTTACAGAATCCATTATGTCTTTACCATATGCTTCAAATCTGATATCAAATGCTGCCCATCTTGCTGCAAATTCTACTTTCCAAGCTAGTTTTCCAAGGTCTTTTGTAATGTCTGCCTCTCCTTCATGACCACATCCTTTGATCATTTTTGAACCAATTTCCACGTCATGGCATCTGTACTTTACTTTCTTTTCATCTGCAATGTATTCTGTAGATTCTGCTGTGTATAGGCGGCTACAATTTGCACAAACTGGAAAATATGGCAGATATTTTTTATATTTTTCTTGTCCAACAAGTTCTGAGATTTTCTCTCCAATCTTTGTGCTGTTTTGCAAGATTTTATGGATTTGGTCTTTTAGTAATCCTTGTTTGTAAGTGTCAACAGCTCTTCTAAACTCATACTTTATTCCGACCTTTTCAAGTCCATCTAAAAGAATACTGCTCATGTGCATGCCATATGATTCATGACATCCAAAAGGATCTGGAATCAATGATACTGGTTTTGCAATGTGTTCTTCTAGAGAATCTGGAAATCCTTCTGGAATTTTTCTTAATCCATCTAGATCATCTGAATAAGCAATTAGTTCTGATTTGTATCCAAAATTTTCTAATGCTAGTTTAACTCCATATGCTCTTACTGCATCACCTAAACTTCCAATGTGTGGAATTCCTGATGCACCAAGACCACTTTCAACTCTGATCACATCTAAATTTCTTCCAAGAGATTTTTCACGTTCAAGTAATTCAAAAGCTAATTTATCTATCCAAGTACCCTTTCCAATAACTTTTTGCTCAGACATTATATTCACTAGTTTAATGTTTTTGTCATGTATGGCCCATATAACGAATACCCTAACTTTTGATAATATTCTCTTGTACCAACTGCACTAATTACTAAAATTTTCTTTGCTTCAAATTCTTCTTTAGAAATTTTTTCTGCTTCTCTCATCAAATTTTTTCCTAGTCCTAAATGTTGTGTCTCATTTTTTTCTTTCTCTCCAAGTTTCAATGATTTTCCATAGACGTGAATTTCTCTAACAATACACGTGTCTTGTTTTATCTCATCTCTGTGAGCATTAATGCTTGGTTTTCTTAATCTCAAAAATCCATAAATGGTTTCATTTTTGTCTTCATAAGACAAAAACACCTCTTTTCCACCTGAAGAATCATAATTTATTCTGTTTAATTTTGCCTCTCTTACATCTGATTTTTTGTTAGATAGACCTACTTCTCTACATCTAATACATCTACAGGAAAGTCCTTGTTTGGCTAAATTCTGATGTACAATTTGTCTTAGATTACCTGATTTTGGCCCTGCAATGATCTCAGTTGGAGAAATTTCCCTTTGTATACGCATAATTCTAACCCATTTTGGAACATTCTTTTTTACTTCAGTTAATACTTTGATCATGTCTTCATCAGAGTATGGAGTGTATTTTCCTTGTTTGTATTCTTCATAGAGTGGTGTGTTTTCAATTACTAGTGATGGATAAATCTTTAACATGTCTGGACGTAATTGTGAATCAGAAAACAGTTTTTTAAAATCAGCAATATCTTCTTCTGGAGTCATTGTAGGTAACCCTGGCATCATATGTGCAACAATTTTGTATCCTGCATCTTTTGAAATTTGAAATGATTCTATTACATCTTTGTAATTGTGACCTCTGTTAACTATTTTATATACTCGTTCTTGTAATGATTGTACACCAATTTCTATTCTTGTTATTCCGTAACTTAACATTAAATCTACATCTTTTTTCTTACAGTAGTCTGGTTTTGTTTCAATTGTGAATCCTACATTTCTTATTGTTGCATGTTCATTCTTTGATTTAGCTTCTTGCAAATTTTTTGAATCTGTTCCGTTTAAAGCATCATAACATGATTTGATAAAATTTTCTTGATAGTCTTTTGGCATAAAGAGAAACGTACCTCCAACAATTACAATCTCCATTTTAGATGTGTCATGTCCAAATGCAATTAGCTTGTCAATCTTTGATATTATTTGTAATTTAGGATCGTATTCATTTCCTATTGCGTTAAGTGTGGATGGTTCTTTTCCAGTGTAACTGTTTGGTGTGTTAAATTCAATTCCACCTGGACAATATGTGCATCTGCCATGTGGACATGCATATGGTTTTGGCATGAGTGCAATCACTGCTACTCCTGATGCTGTTTTAACTGGTTTTTTCAGCAAAACTTTTCTTAATTTATTAAAATCATCTTCTTTTACCATTGATAAAATTTCGTGATTTCTTGGAATTCTTTCAAGTGCGTATTTAGCACAGATTTTTATGATTTCTTGTTTCACCTGCTTTTTGCTAGGCTCATTAATTGTAAGCAGGTTTTGAGTGATTTCACTGCACGCTTTAGAAAAAACAGAATCTAGATTACTCATGAATTCTCATACTGATTTGGACATAAATTCGTTAAATAATTTGGCTTACCTGGAATCTATCTTCGTCTACTAGTCTTTCTTTTAGATATAGTTCCTCTTTTAGCTGTTTTTCTCTTTACAGTCTTTCTTTTAGCTGTTTTTCTCTTGATTGATTTTTTTCCATCACCTCTTTTGATAATTTTTAATTCGTTAAGCATTTCCTGAATTTCTTTAATTTGTGCAATCATACTTGCTTTAAATGCATCATTACTTATTTCTGCTGACATTTCTTGTCATTCCAATTTTTTTGTGTGATTTAAGACTTTATGACTTTTAGTTTGAGTAAACCATCTAAATTATTATTACTGTCTTCTTTCAATATTGAATTGTAGATGCTATGATTCTATACTTTATAGAAAAAGTGTATGTCTGCAAAACTTTTTCTAATGTCATCTGTACGTAATTCAACCATTTTTGTCATTTCCGTTAAATCTTCATCTACAGGAAGTTTACCATATTTTGCAATATAATATCCAAGAACTATTCCCATTACTACTCCAGCTTTGTGTCCATACTTGAAATCATCCTCAGAGTTGAACTTCCAATGTTCTTTTTCACATTCATGTGTTTGAATTCCATGAGGGATAAGGCATTCATCCATCAACGAACCTATTTTTATTTTGAATTCTTTCTCTAATACCATATTCTACACCTCATTACGTCAAATAAAAAGCCAAAGGAATTGTTATACATTTAGCATCAATCTTACCAAATATACTCCTGTGCCGATTGCTGTTGTTGCAATCATGAATGGCATTCCTTTTTTGATGAAATCTTTGAACGCCATTTTATAACCGTGCCTTTCAA